>URAQ01000044.1 GCA_900545875.1 uncultured Collinsella sp. | reverse complement strand
CCGGCTTTGCGACCGATCAGGCGAGCCGGCATCACGCGCGTCTTGTTGATGACGAGCACGTCGCCCGGCTCGATATAGTCGATGATGTCGCGGAAGATGCGGTGCTCAACGGTACCGCCGTGCTCCAGCGGCGTTCCCGCCTGGGAGCCCTTGCGATCCACCACCAGCAGGCGGCAGGAGTCTCGCGGCTCGGCAGGAGCCTGGGCAATCAGTTCCTCAGGAAGGTTGTAGTCAAAATCATCGGTACGCATCTTTGCCTCTTTCACAAAGCGCGTCAGTCGAAAAAATCGACTGACGCGCACATCATTCTCCCCTGTATCCTATCAGCTTGTTGAGAGAAATATAGTATGGCAAGCAGATTTGCGACTGTTTTCTCAACGCCCCGCTACTTAAGCGTTGCGTACATCACCGCCTTAATCGTATGCATGCGATTCTCCGCTTCTAGGAAAACACGAGATTTATCGGACTCAAAAACCTCGTCCGTGACTTCCATTTCGGTGACTCCAAACTTCTCAGCAATTTCGGCACCAACAGTAGTATTAGTATCGTGGAAGCTCGGAAGGCAGTGGAGGAAAATCGCCTCGGGCTTTGCCATAGACATCACCTCAGCGGTCACACGATACGGCGACATGAGCTTAATGCGGCTTTCCCACAGCTCTGCGGGCTGACCCATGCCAACCCAAACATCCGTGTAAATTACATCGGCATCACGAGCGCCTTCCTCAATATCCTCTGTAATGGTGATCGTCGATCCATGCTCGGCCGCAATACGACTACATTCTGCAAGGAGTTCAGGGTCATAGGATGTAGCCCCCTCCGAATTTCCCCCGATTGGGCCGCAAGAACAGTAGTTAATGCCGAGCTTAGCGCAAATGACCATGAGCGAATCGGCGACGTTTCCGGCCGCCTTACCAAAAAATGTAAGTTTCCTGCCCTTAATCTCTCCAAACTCTTCACGCATGGTCAGAATATCGGCAAGCACTTGAGTCGGGTGAAATTCAGTAGTCAGCCCATTCCAAACGGGAACCCCAGCTTTTGCAGCAAGCTCCTCAACCTTCGTCTGCTCAAAGCCGCGGTATTCAATTCCGTCATACATACGGCCAAGGACGCGAGCCGTGTCCTCAATCGACTCCTTTTTGCCCATCTGGGACGAGCCCGGATCCAAATAAGTTACACCCATGCCAAGGTCAAGTGCACCAACTTCGAAGGCGCAACGAGTACGCGTGGAAGTCTTCTCAAATAGCAAAACAATATTCTTACCTTCAAGGTATTTATGCGGAACACCGGCACGCTTCATGCTTTTGAAGTTAGCAGAAAGCTCAAGCAGATACTCGATCTCTTCCGTCGTGTAATCAAGCAGCTTCAGAAAACTGCGCCCAGCGATGTTAACACCCATATTCGCCATCTCCTATCACAGTGGATTTGCAACTAAATATCTTCGCGCCAGAAGGGCATGCTCATGCAGCGCGGGCCGCCACGACCGCGGGACAGCTCCTCGGAGGGAACGACCAAAAGTTCCAAACCGTTCTTGTAGAGCTCATCATTTGTGACAACATTGCGCTCGTAAACACAGACTTTACCAGGAGCAACGGCAAGAGTGTTCGACCCGTCGTTCCACTGCTCGCGAGATGCCTCAACCATATCGCCGGCACCGCACTCAATAAGCTGCACCTTCTCCACGCCAGTAGCCATTTCAAGAATATGTTCAAGCGTGTCATCAATCTCTTGAACAGCGACCATTCCCTCAGAGTCACCACGAGTCAGACGATAAACACGAAGGGTCTCAAAAATTCCGGGATAAACTGTGAACTTATCGAAATCCACCATGGTGCAAACGGTGTCAAGATGCATGTAAGCATAGCCGTTGGGGATTTTAATAGCGTAAACGGTATCGATCTCAGAATTCCCAGATCCCCAGAACAAATTCTTTGCAAGCTCCTCAATCGCAGCCGCCTCAGTTCGCTGGCTAATTCCAATAGCCAAGGTATGAGCGTTAATGTTAAGCACATCACCGCCCTCGATATGCCAGGGATTCTTATGGTCGTACCAAATCGGAGTCCCTGCATAATCGGGATGGTATTTGAAAATCGCTTCGTAGAAGGGCACTTCACGATCTCGCTGTTTCCAATACATGTGGTGAAGCAGAACGCCTTTGCCCACGGAAGCAAGAGGATCGCGAGAGAAATATGAACTCGGAAGAGGCTTCAACACCAAATCATCGGGCTTCGCATCCTCATTATCCATCATACTAAGCGTAGTCGAAACGCGAGGCAGCTCAAGGTCACGATAACGATACCCCCCCATAGCCTCAAGTACAAACTGATACGAATCTGAAATAGCGTCGAGCTTTTCACGAACAGCCTGCTCAAGCATAGGATTGACAATCCCGCTCTCAGCCATAAATGTATCGGTAAACTCAGCGCGAGCCGAGGGGCATGCATCCAGCGCTTCAGCAACGAGTTTCTCCATATAGAGAACCTCAACACCTTCGCTCCTCAGAAGATCCGCAAAGGCATCATGCTCCTTTTGAGCCACATCAAGATAGAAGCAGTCGTGAATCCAGACATCCTCGAACTCTTCTGCCTTTACGTTCACAAGGTCACGACCGGGGCGGTGAAGCACAACTTTCTTGAGCTTACCAATCTCGCTGTGTACATTCAGTCCTTTAGACATTCCTGTTACTCCATTTCAGCCATGAAACCTACAGGGCAATAAGTCCCGAGATTGCTACGAATACGATATTGATGAGCGACACGACCAAGAAGAATTTCCAAACGGTCTTCCACCACTGGCCAAGCTTGATCTTGCACACGCCCAAACCCGCTACAAGAATGGCGCTAGTAGGACAGATCAAAGACATCGTCGCGCTACCCATGGAGAGAGCCCACACGGCGGCCTCGGGATTAAGGCCCATGAGTTCGGTCAAAGGTCCAAAAATGGGAGCGGTCAGTGCTGCAAGGCCAGATGAGCTGGGAACCAGAATCGCCAGGAGGTTCTCAACCGCATAAAGAAGCGTAGTAAAGAGAACCGCCGGGATGCCGCCCAGACCAGTGGCGAGCGCATTGAGGATGGTATCGATGATCATGCCGTCAGAGGCAATGACAAGGATGCCACGCGCAAGTCCAACGACAATTGCCGAGAAAGCAAAGTCAGCGATACCCGCAACAAATTCCTGAGCGATGACGTCCTGACTAAAGCCCGCAATAACACCAGCCAACAGGCCCATGGCCAAAAAGACCGCAGAAATCTCGTTCATATACCAGCCCTGGGTCACAAGTCCCCAGATGATAAGGCACATACCAGCGATAAATACCGCAAGCACGCCTTTTTGACGACCCGTAAATTCCGCGTCAAGGGCAGATTCATCGGCAGCGAACTCGACTTTCTTGGCGATATCATCCTCAAATGTGATCGATGACTCAGGGTTCTTCTTTACCCTTCGTGCATAGAGGACAACCCAAGTAATTGCAACGGCAGTCAAAACAACCCAGGCAATCATACGCAGCCACAGCTGGGGGTTGCCTTGAATACCAAGAATACCTTGCGCAATGAGAACATTAAACGGATTAATCGTTGAGGCGATGTAACCCGTGCGCGCTCCAACGAACACGACCATAAACGCCGTCATCGAGTCGAAGCCCATAGCCATCATAATTGGCATGAAGATCGCAAAGAACGGGAGAGTTTCTTCCGCCATGCCAAAGCTCGTTCCGCCCAATGCAAAGAGAACCATCGCAATAGGAATAATTAGAATGTCTTTGTTCTTAAAGCGGCGAACGACACGACCCATTCCGCTCGTGATAGCGCCCGTTTTAGTAATAACCTGAAACGAACCGCCCACAATCAAGATGAATGCAACGGCCTCAATTGCCTCTTGTATACCGCGCGTTGGAGCCTGAAGAACATCGAAGACGCCTTGTCTGAGATCTACTTCATCCCCGGTTTCCTCGTCAATATATGTCTTTTCACTCTGCTCATACGTACCTGCGACAGTGACTTCACGACCGTTCACCTCCTGACGCTGATAGGACCCAGAGGGAACAATCCACGTGAGAACAGCGAAGATGACCATAAGTGCAAAGATGATCGCATATACGTGCGGGACCTTGAACTGCTTGATGCCTTTCGAACTTTCCGCTGCCATATCTCCTCCTTCATTCCTTTTCCCATCTATCCAGCTGGCACCATAAATGTATGAGGTTGCTCAGCGGTGGTCGGCCAACCATCGCCATCGTGTCGCTTTTCACCTATGAACGGCAGCTAAAGTGACGTTATTAATCAATCTGATATTTAAAATTGATGTTATTTATCAATTACATACGTCTTTTAACTTTTCCGCAACACAACAAGGAACCTGCCTTAGCCTTATATAAAAACCAGCAGGACAGGAGACAGACATGCAAGGCGTACACATAACAAATGAAATCGGTCATTTAAAAGCCGTACTTGTCCATCGACCAGGAACTGAAACACAAAACTACCCTGATGCCGACTTCAGCCAAGTTTTCTCCCTGCGAAAATGGAGCGGTCGTTTTGACCTCGACAAAGCAATATATGAGCACGATTCCATGGTTCAATTGCTTGAGAAGCATGGCGTAGAAACCATTGAAATTAGGGACCTTCTCGAAAACTCACTTGAAACTGAGCCCCAATCACTTAAATGTTTTATTGATGACTACCTCCGTTGCAGTGGGGCAACAGGCAGAGAGTTCCTCGAGACAATAACCCAGCTGTTTGAGAACGCTAAGAACACCCAGGAATTGGTGAATATAGTACTTAACGGCATTCGCTTTGGAGACACTGAGCTATGTTCAAACCAGTCGGAAACACTACGGGCGCTTGTGCACGAGCAATTTGACCCCGCCTCGCTCTTGGTCAATCCCCTCAACACGCTTTTTTTCACTCGTGATCCTGCTGTGGTAGTCGGAGACGGCATCATCCTAAATCATATGTATTGGCCTGAGCGTGATCGTGAGGTCGCCTTATACCGGCAGATATTCACCCACCACAAGATCATGGGAGAAACCCCGGTATGTGATTTGAACAGGAGTAGTTACCATATCGAAGGCGGAGACATTCTTGTTATCAGTGCTAAGACATTATTAGTTGGAATCTCTGACCGAACTGAACCCGCCGCCGTCGAGTCACTTGCCAAAGAGCTCCTGACCTCAAATAAATTCCAGACCACCGAGCTAATTGCGATTCGAGTCCCCTCTGACGGGCTGCGTATCCATCTCGATACGTTCATAAGTAGAATTGATCACGACGCGTTCCTCATCGATCGTGAGATATGCAATGCCGTTGATGCATACAGCATTCAACTAAAACGATCCGGAAAGGGCCTTACGATCACTCCTATCGATCGCACGATTCCGGAAATACTCTCTGCAGCCTGTTGCGAACCAATAAAAGTAATTGACTGCGGAGGCGGGAATCAAACCGCCTACGAAAGAGAGCGCCGGAACAACGCAACGTCTATCCTTGCGCTCTCGCCAGGAAAACTATGCGTATATGAAGAAAACGTTTGGACCAACGAAGCGCTTGAGAAAGCAGGAATGGAATTATTCCCGTTATCCATTGACGAGCTCACCAAAGGCTATGGTGGCACAAACTGTCTATGCCTCCCTCTGTGGCGAGAGGATCTATAGCCATGGGCTTCGGGGCAAATATTCGTAAACTCCGCACCATGGAGCATCTTGGTCAGGCGCAACTTGCAGAGATGTTGGGGGTATCTAAAGAGACCGTTTGTCGTTGGGAAAAAAGTCGGTATGCCCCCCGTGAGCGCCATATTGAAAAGTTACAAGCGCTCTTCGGTTGCACCCGCGATGAACTTGTTGGCGAGGAAAACGGTTTGGCCGTAAAGCTCGCAAATAAAAGAATCGTCACCGACGAAGACCCTGCTATCCACGAAATGGAGGGCGCATTTCCCGTCATCGATATCGAATCGCAAAAGCGCCGCATCACGCACAGCCAACAAAATGCTTGCGCGCCTGTAGACGTAGCCAAGCGTCACCCACATAGCGTTTTCGTTAAAATCAAAGGTGACGAAATGTCCCGCATTTACCCTCCCGGCAGCTTACTACTTGTCGATACCACCGCAAAGCCTTGGAACGGCTGTGCTGTATTGGCGCTCGCAGACGGTAAAACACCGGTAATTAGGCGATTTGCAGAAGGAAACGACATGATTGTGCTGTCGTCCCATTCATATGCAACAGCAAGTCCGGATCTGATGTTTAACAAACGGAGGATTAGAATCATAGGAGTCGTCGTTTGGTATCAAGCGAGCCACGATCACACGCTTAATTAAATCGACTTTCCCAAAAACGACCGTACCGCACAGACAGCTCAAAGCCCCAGCCCAAATGAACTACTTTTTGGACGCTTTGCGCTCGTCGCGGATGCGGGCGCGGTCCATGGCCGCCTCGACAGCCGAGAAGCGGCAACCACAGTAGTTCTGCCGATACATGCCCAGCTCGCGCGAACGGCGTGTCGCCTCGGGGTAATACGGACGAAAATCGCGAATCACCGGAGTGAGACCGCGGGCGGCAGCCAGACGCTCCAACACATCATTGCAGGTTTCGAACAACTGATACGGCGAGACGGCGAGCGTCGTACCCACAAACTCAAACCCACATTCCCGGGCCACACGGCACGCCTCGGCCAAGCGCAGGGCATAGCACGCACGACAGCGACGGGGCCGATCGGCACCCAGCGGTGCCACGCCGGCCTCCCAGCGCTCACGGTCCTCCCCCGCCTCGATAAGCTCGATGTCGCCTTCGGCACACCACCGGCGCAGCTCGTCCAGGCGACGCTGCCATTCATCGTGCGGCTGAATATTGGGGTTGGTCCAGCAAATCGTGGGCTCAAACCCCTCCTCGCGCAGCAGGCGGACCGGCTCAAGCGAGCATGGTGCACAACACGCATGCAGCAACAACGGCTTCATCGACAACTCCTCACCCAAAAAAGCGCACGCCAAAGGACGTATCCTCGCAGGCAACAATGCGGCGGTCGCGCAAAATGGTCCGCACGTAATACCAATCGCCCACACAGCCCGACAAGTGCAGACCAGCCGCCAAGTAGCACAGCAGCGGATAGCCCGAAAACGCAAACCCCAGGGCAAGCGTTGTCGTCACAACAGCCGTCGGTGCCAGGCAAACTGCCACGTACCGCCGGCGCGAATACACCACGCCCTCGGCGCAGGCATAGATCATCGCCGTCTCGCGATTCGCCCCAAAGGTCACCTGCGCGCCCGCAGGCGCCAGCAGCTTAAAAAACACACCGTGCACCAGCTCGTGCACGGCAAATGACGCCGCCGAAACCGCAGCCAAGCCGACTATCCAGCCCACGACCGCCGTCCAACCGCCCGCGTCAGCCGCATCCAGGTCCGCGGGTCCGCCCAGCAGCATAAACACCGGCACCAGGCACACGGCAAATGCGCCAAGCACGGCCATCCCCCACACAAAGCAGGCGTGCAGAAAATCCTCGTCCTCAAACGCATGTATGTTGGAAATCTCATTCATAGTATCTTAGGATAGCGCCCCTGCCACGTACCCGTCCGCATGTGCGATAATGTCGAACGATATGCACGAATTGACCACCGCGTCGCCAGGCCTTGCGCCCGGCCGCGCTCTCACCATATGCGAAGGAGTCCCATGGCATCCAAATACTCCATGAACGACCGTCCCAGCTGGCCTCGCCGCGCCATCGTTACCGCCGGCGAGCCCTACGGCAACAAGGGCCTTCACTTTGGCCACGTCGGTGGCGTCTTTGTCCCGGCCGACTTCTTCGCCCGCTTCCTGCGCGACCGTCTGGGCCGCGAGAACGTCATCTTCACCTCGGGCACCGACTGCTATGGCTCGCCCATCATGGAGAGCTACCGCAAGCTCAAGGAGAACGAGGGCTACGACAAGTCCATCGCCGAGTATGTCGAGTCCAATCACTCCCGCCAGGCCGCGACCCTCAACAACTACAACATCAGCTGCGATATCTACGGCGGCTCGGGCCTTGAGCCGGCTGCGCAGATTCACAACGAGGTGACCGCCGAGATTATCGAGCGTCTGCACGAACAGGGCACCATCTCCAAGCGCTCCACGCTGCAGTTCTACGACGCCAAGGCCGGCACGTTCCTCAACGGCCGCCAGGTGATCGGCCGCTGCCCCATCCAGGGCTGCAAGTCCGAGAAGGCTTATGCCGACGAGTGCGACCTGGGTCACCAGTTTGAGCCCGAGGAGCTCATCGCGCCCAAAAGCCAGCTCACCGGCGAGGTGCCCGAGCTGCGCCCGGTCGACAACCTCTACTTCGACCTGCCGGCCTACCTCGACTTTATGAAAACCTATACCGCCAAGCTCGCCCAGAACCCGCAGGTTCGCTCCGTGGTCTCCAAGACCATGGAAGAGTGGCTGCTGCCGGCCCAGCTCTACATCCAGAACAAGTTCCGCGAGGCATTCGACGCCATCGAGGGAGGGCTGCCCGCCCACACCGTCATCGAGCCCGAGGGCAACAAGAGCAGCTTTACCGTCACCTTCCCCAGCTGGAAGGAGCGCGACGATGCCCACGCGGTGCTCGCCAACGGCGGCGTGCGCTTCCGCAGCGGCAAGGCGCTCGTACCCTTCCGCATCACCGGCAACATCGACTGGGGCGTTCCGGTGCCCGAGGTCGATGGCGTCTCCGACGTCACCTGCTGGTGCTGGCCCGAGAGCCTGTGGGCTCCCATCAGCTATACGCGCACCGTGCTCGCACGCGATGCCAAGGCCGCCGGCGTGACCGAGGGCGTCGCCGCCCAGGATGCCGCCCTCATGGGCGAGCCCGCCGCCGATTCCACGCAGGTCCCCGCGCCCACCTACCAGCACAGCTCGCTCGACTGGCGCGACTGGTGGTGCTCGGATGACGCACAGATCTACCAGTTCATTGGCCAGGACAACATCTACTTCTATTGCATCGCGCAGACCGCCATGTGGGAGGCCCTGGGTTGGAACCTCACGCAGAGCACCGTCAGCGCCTGCTACCACCTGCTCTACATGGGCAAAAAGGCAAGCTCGTCCTCGCAGACTCCTCCCCCGCCGGCAGACGACCTGCTCAACCACTACACCTGCGAGCAGATGCGCGCGCATTGGCTGTCGCTCGGCCTGTCCGAGAAGCCGGTGAGCTTTAGCCCCAAGGCATACGACACGCGCGTGACCGGCAAGGACAAGGACGGCAACGAGGTGCGCGCCTGCGACGACAAGCGCGTTATCGACCCCGCCCTTAAGGAGAGCGCGCTGCTGACCGGCGTGTTCAACCGCCTGGCCCGCAGCTGCTTCTACGGCGTCGCCGTCAAGGAGGGCGACGAGAGTCCCTATCGCAACGGTTGCATCCCCGCCGGTGCCGCTTCTGACACCGTGGTCGAAGCCGCCCAGCAGGCAGCCCTCGCCTTTGAGCAGGCCATGTACAAGTTCGAGACGCACCGAGCGCTCGCTGTGTGCGACGACTACCTGCGCGCCGCCAACAAGCGCTGGAGCGATGCCTCCAAGGCCGCCAACAAGCTCGAGGGCGAGCCGGCCAACGCCGCCATGACGCAGGCCCTCGTCGACGCCTTTACCGAGCTGCGCGTAGCGACCGTGCTCATGCACGGCATCGTGCCGGCCGGCTGCGAGCTCATCTGCGAGTACTTCGACGTTGACCCGGTCGCCTTCTTTAGCTGGGATAACATCTTTGCCTCCACGGATGAGTTTGTGGAGAGCCTGGGCGAGAAGCCCGGCGAGCACCGCGTGAAGCCGCTGCCCCCGCGCTTCGACTTCTTTAGCAAGCACGAGAGCCAGTACTAAAGCACGCCAGCAGCGGCGTGCCCGGAAAGTAGTCAATTTGGGACGGGAAGGAAAGACGGATGTCCAAGCCGCGTCGTCGTAAGCAGAA
The DNA here is from genome assembly GCA_900545875.1 of uncultured Collinsella sp. Classification (GTDB taxonomy): domain Bacteria; phylum Actinomycetota; class Coriobacteriia; order Coriobacteriales; family Coriobacteriaceae; genus Collinsella. The sequence continues at coordinate 118 of URAQ01000044.1, read as the reverse complement.
AAAGCAGGTCAAGGCCGAGCTCAAGCTCAGGCAGTTTGCTGCTACCGAGCTTTCCGACCAGCTTGCCGCCCTTCCCTGCGCCGCCGACCTGCCGCGCTTTATGGTCGACACGGTCGCC
>URAQ01000043.1 GCA_900545875.1 uncultured Collinsella sp. | reverse complement strand
GGACTTGCAGCGACGGACCTCAGGACACTCTTACACCACGTCTGCGCGCGCGACCAGTCGAGGGTGCCTGCATACTGGATTTTGGGCGAAAGGCAGGCACCATGGGCCGCATCCTGTAAAAAACGAGCGGCTCTTGAGGCGTTGGGGGCTCAGAATCAGGACTTTAAGCGCTGTTTTGTGCGCCCGCTCCCGCACCCGCGGGCTCCGGGATGCTGAATACTCCGGAATTTGCACGTCGCCCCCTGGGGTACCCGCGGGCAAAAAGCAACCGCCCCACCGAAATATGCAATCGGCGGGGCGGTTTATGCAAAAATGCGGTTGCGGTACATTACAGCTCGCTACAGCTTGAATCCCAGGCAGGTTACTCGGCGCTCTTGAGGGCGCCGACCATGTCGATCTTATTGAGCGTTCGGTTGGTGGCGAGGTTGACGATAATCGTAAAGCCGAAGGAAAGTACCACGGCAAGCACGTAGCTTAGCGGCTCGACCTCAACATCAAAGTACAGCGACGGCATCTGCAAAATGTACGTAAAACTCTCGGCCAGCAAGCCGCCCAGTGGCACGCCCAGCGCGGCGCCAATTGCCGTGAGGATCAACGTCTCCTTGTTGACGTAATGGTGCACCTCGCCACGGCGGAAACCAAGCACCTTGATGGTCGCCAGCTCGCGCTCGCGCTCGGAGATATTCGTGTTGGACAGCGTAAACACCACCACAAACGACAGGCACGCCGCCATAAAGGTCACGAGCACCACGACGGAATTGATAATAGTGAAGTTCGCCTCAAAGTTCTCCCAATGCTCGGCCGTGCTCGAAATCGAAAGCCAGCCGTCACTCTTAAGCTTCTTGCTAAACGCAATCTGGTCGGCCGACGAACCCTTGAGCAGCGCAAAGATGCCATTGAGGCGAACGCTGCGCCCAAACGCGCGCTCATAGGTGCTCTGCGTCATGTAAAGCGTGTTGCCCAGATAGTTAAGCGAAATGTCGCTGACCTTGACCTTGGCGACGTTGAGTGACGAATCCTGGACGTGCGCCGTATCGCCCGGTTGAATCCCCAGCACCAGCTGTGAACTCTTACTCAGATACACGTCTCCGTCACGCAAAGACAGTGACTCTTTGGACTCATCCTCAAGGCGAACATAGTCGTCCAGATCGTTCGTGCGGTCATCGGGCACCACGATCAGCTGCACGGTCTCGCTCTTTCCGCCGAATGTAAAGGTGACGTTGTCGGTCATGATCGGCAGCGTCGAAGTTACGGTCACACCGGAATCCTTGACCGCGCTTCGCTCGTCGAGCGCCGCGCACGTCTGCGAAAAATCGTCGGGATTGGCAACCGCCAGCAGGTCGTAGCGTGTGATGTGGCCGTACTGCTTGGGCGAAAGCGCGACCGACGTATCACGAATGCCCATGCCGCAGATCACGAGCGCCGTGCAGCCGGCGATGCCGAAGATGGTCATAAAGGCGCGCTTTTTGTAGCGGAACAGGTTACGCGCTGCCACCTTGTTCAAAAAGCCCATGCGGCGCCAGATAAATCCGATACGCTCGAGCAGAATGCGTGAGCCGGCACGCGGCGCCTTGGGGCGCATGAGCGAGGCAGGGGTCTCGGCCATCTCGTGGCGGCAGGCGATAATCGTGGCGCCCACCACGCCCACGGCAAACAGCGCCACCGAAACGATCGAGGACACGATGTCGTACGAAAGTAGCATCTGGGGCAGTGAGTACATGTCGTCGAACACCGTAAACAGGAACAGCGGCAGGCCCACAAATCCGATGATGTTGCCGAGCACGCCGCCGATCAGACAAGCCCACAGCGCATAGTCCACGTATTTGGACAGGATGCGCCCGCGCGAATAGCCGAGCGCCTTATACAGGCCGATGAGCGTGCGCTCCTCCTCGACCATACGCGTGGCGGTGGTAAGGCTGATGAGCACGGCGACGATAAAGAAGATGAACGGGAACACCGTGGCGATAGCCTCAATTGACGAGCTATCGCTCTCCACGCTCGAGTAGCTTGCGATATTGCCGCGGTCCTGGATGTACCAGGTGCATTCGCCCAGATCGGAAAGCTCGGCGCGGGCATCGGCAAACTGCTGGTCGGCGGCGGCGCGGCGCTGATCCAGGTCGGTCTGCGCTTGCACGCGCTCCTCGCTGCCCTCTGCCATGCGATTGATGTTGTCCTGCTCAATCCCAAAGAGCATATTCGCCTGACGCTCAGCCGCGTCCAAGCTCGCCGGCGTTTCGACCGTCAGCTCCTGGGCGCGCGCCTTCTCACGCTCCTCGCGGATCTTCTCGATATTGCCCTTGACCTCATTGATCTTTGCCGCGTAGGAATCCGAATAGGAGTTGAGGCTCTTGGCTCCCTCGACGATCACGTGGACCGCGGAGTAGGAAGAAGATGTCGCGGCGTCCTCGCTCACATAGAACTTATAGTCCGCCGCCGAAGCAGCGCGAAAGGCGTTGACTGTCGAGTCAGAACTTACATCAGTGGGGTCGAGGACCTCGGCCGTAATGGTGTAATCGCCCGCGGCAAACTGGTCCTTGGCGCTTTGATTGGACGAGCTCGCGTCATTGGCGGCAAAGCTCACCGTATCGCCGATTTTCTTGCCCGATGCCTTCAGGAACTTCGAAGTCACCGCGACTTCATCGGCGCTCTCGGGCAAATCGCCGTTCACGAGCACCGGCTGATCGATGTTCTCCTTGGAGAGACTCTGCACGACCACGCGCTCGCGCGTTGTGCCCACGGCGGTGTAGGCGGTCTCGGTGTAGATGCCCTCGGCCGTTTCGACGCCATCGACCTCTTGTATGGCGTCGAGATCATCGTCAGTCAGGCCATAGGTCGACTGCACGTTAATGTCATAGACATTTTGCTGGTCGAAGTAGGCATCAACCGAATCACACAGGTCCTCGCAACCCGCCTTAAGGCCGCACATCACGCTCACGCCAAGCGCGGTGATGACCACGATTGACAAAAAGCGCTTAAGACTGCCTCGGATTGTGCGGTAGATGCCACGGCGAAAAACCGTCGGCACCATATCGTTTGAGCTTTGGGCAGTGCGGTAGGTCGTAAAATCCTGCTCGCGCTCCGTGTTCTGCGCGTCGCGGCGTAGGCTGTTTTGGCGGTCTTGGTCCATGGGCGCTACCACTCGATCGTCTCGATAGGCACGGGATTTTGCTGGACCGTCTCGCTCTCCACGCGACCGTTCTTAAAGCGGATCAGGCGATCGGCCATGGGCGCCAGCGCGGAGTTGTGGGTGATGATGATGACCGTAATGCCCTGCTTGCGGCAAGTGTCCTGCAGCAGCTGCAAGATCTGCTTGCCGGTTTTATAGTCAAGTGCGCCCGTGGGCTCGTCGCACAAAAGCAGCTTGGGGTTCTTTGCCAGTGCGCGGGCAATGGACACGCGCTGCTGCTCGCCGCCCGAAAGCTGCGCGGGGAAGTTGGCGAGGCGCTCACCCAAGCCAACCTGGCAAAGCGTTTGCTCGGCATCGAGCGAATCAGGGCAGATTTGCGCCGCAAGCTCAACATTTTCGAGCGCCGTCAGGTTGGGGACCAGATTGTAGAACTGGAAGACAAAGCCGACGTCGGCGCGGCGGTATTCCACGAGCTGCGCCTCGTTAGCGGAGCTCACATCGCGCCCGTCCACCGTCACGGTGCCGGAAGTCGCCGTATCCATGCCGCCCAGAATGTTGAGCGCCGTGGTCTTGCCGGCACCCGAAGCACCCAAAATGATGGCGAGCTCGCCGTGCTCGACCGTAAAGCTCGCGCCGTCGAGTGCGTGAATGCGGGCGTCGCCCTCGCCGTATGCCTTGATGACGTCTTTGAATTCGATATAAGCCATCGATCGGTTCCCATCTGGTCGGATAACTCTTTAGTATTACCCATTTCGCACCGACTAAAAAGGGACGGGTTTATTTTGGCAGGTTCTATATGGGGAAACGGCAGCTATAGATGAGGCGCCGGGGAGGCAGAGAAATCATCGATGGGGTCAGGCCGACCGCCAAACACAACGCACGCATCTCAATCTGTCAGCCAAATCATTCGAACAGCTGTTCGTTTCTATGATATGATTCAGCTATCTAAGCAGGCCAATACGCAGAAAGGCGGCCAACATGGCGTTCGACTTTAAGAAGGAATGCAAGGAGCTCTACAGACCTGCGAGCAAGCCGAGTATCGTAACTGTCCCGCCTATGAGCTACGTTGCCGTTCGCGGAAAGGGCGACCCAAATACCGAAGGTGGCGAGTATCAAAATGCCCTGCCGCTGCTTTACGGCATCGCCTATACCGTCAAGATGTCAAAGAAAGGCTCAAGGAGTATCGAGGGCTATTTCGACTTTGTGGTACCGCCGCTCGAGGGCTTCTGGTGGCAAGACTCCCCGAGCGGCGACATCGATTATGTACGCAAGGACGATTTCAACTTTATCTCGTGCATCCGCCTGCCCGATTTCGTCACTCAGGATGACTTTGACTGGGCGGTCGCGGAAGCCACGGCCAAAAAGAAACTGGACTTTTCTGCCGTCGAGCTGCTTAAAGTTGACGAGGGTCTCTGCGTTCAATGCATGCATACCGGACCCTACGACAGCGAGCCGGCAACCGTAGACGCCATGCATGAATATGCGACCGAGCAGGGCTATGTCCCCGACTTCTCAGACACCCGTTTACATCACGAAATCTATCTTTCCGATCCACGCAAGTGTGCGCCGGAGAAACTTAAGACTGTGGTTCGTCATCCTATCAAGCGCGCTGAATAGCGTGGAGCGTCATTTCACGCGCTGGGTTTTAAGCCAGCCAACCAGCCGCCTCCTAGGCCGTCCGGTAATTATCTTGACGCGGCCCGTCGCATCTTATAAGTTTGTTTTGCTAAAGCTGGAAAGCCTCTCAACGATGCGCAACTCCAGCTCTTTTTCTATCAAGAGGCTTAATGAAATACCAGAAGTCGCGGATATCCATCAACGAACAAATAGCACTATTGACAGAAAACAAGGGTCTTAAGTGCTCTGATCAAAGCGAACTCGAGCGAGCTTTGGTCGAAGCCAACCACTACAGACTGTCGGCCTACTGGTTTCCCTACAAAACCAAATGCAAGTCCGGGATTACCATCTTTCGCGAAGGCACAACATTCGAAACCATCATCTACACGTATGAATTTGACCGAGCCCTCCGGCAGTTAATGTTTGATGCGGTCGGCAGTGCGGTCGGCAGAATTGAGATCTACCTCAGAAGCAGAATTGCCTATCTTGCCTCTGAGGAACGCGGGCCTTTCTGTTACCCAGATGTCGCCATAACGAGGCTCAACTCGGCATGCCCGTCGAGCTCTGCGCCGCACTGGGCTACGCAGCCGTCTTTGGCAGCGCCACCAATACGCTGCTCGCACCCATCCTTATTGGCTGCGAAGTCTTCGGCTTTGGTAACTTGCCGATGTTCATTATTGTCTGCGTTGTGGCTTACCTGTTCAACATGGATAAGTCCATCTACGCCCTGCAGGAGCGGGCGTAGATCGATGTCCAGGCAGGTGGTCTCAGCCGGAAACGGTGTCCCACTCTGAGGCTGTATTCCGGGACACGGTTTCCGCTTGGAACGCCATTCGGAAAGCGCATCCCGCTTTAAAACGGAATTCCGGGACGTAGTTTCCGTCTGAGCCTCCATTCGGAAAGCATGTCCCGTTCTTTCACGGCATCTTGGCTATGCAAAGCGCTCGAGTGTTACTCCTCGTACGCGCCCTCAAGCCGAAGCAGCCACTCCTTGCGATCAAGCCCGCCGGCATATCCGTTGAGCGAACCATCGGCGGCAACCACGCGATGGCACGGCACAATAATCGAAATGGGATTACGCGCGACCGCGGCCCCCACGGCACGGGGAGACACAACGGGGTCCTCGTTTCCCGGTACACGATGTCGAGCCGCAACACGCTGGGCAATCTCGCCATACGTGGCGACCTCGCCACGCGGAATAGAAAGCAGCTCGTACCAAACTTCACGCTGAAACGCCGTGCCAATCAAATGCAACGGCGGCGTAAACCGAGGTTCCTGCCCTGCAAAATAAGCATTCAACCAAGCCCAAGAACGCTCGAGCACCGAGGAGGCCGCACCATTTGCGGGATTCACCGACGACATGCCACCGGTACCGGAAACCGCGTCGGCGCCTTCAACATGTTCGGAGTCTTCCCGGAGAAGCGTGGAGCCAAAATGCTCCTGCCCCTCAAACCAAAGTCCCGTCAGACCGCGGCCATCAGCGGCAAGCAAGATTTCGCCCAAAGGCGAAGCAAACGTCGTCGTGACCACCAGCGGCTCCTTTCAAAACTCCGCAACATAATACCGCGAATTGTGCAGACAACCTCAATCGACCCCAAAGTTACCCAAGGCAGCAGGCGCAACGCGCCGCAGCTGCCGGCCGCGCCCCACAGTCCCCCAAGGCGGCAGGCGCACAGCGCCGAGGCCGCCGCCGGGACCAGAGCCCGCAACAGCCGCGCGCCCCCACATCAGCCCAGCGGCCCCAACCAACAACTGCCCCATCACAGGCCGCTCGCAGCAGCGTCACCGCAGGCGGGGGCCGGGCTTAGTTTTCAGAACGTCCTCGACCATGTGTGGCGCCTTGTCCTGCTCCTTCGGAGCTGCGGATAAGGCGCCATACTGGTCTGCGGATTGTTTTCAAAACCAAACCCGGCCCCGGCCTGCGGTGACACAGCTGGCGGTTCTTGGGCATCGCTTGCTGGCGGGGTTCCTTGTCTGAATTGAACTTAGTTGGTGGGGCTACTGGTCCCGGTCGCTGGCTCGCGCTTTGCGCGAACTCCGCGCTACTGGGGATCAATTAGGCTTCCGTTGCTGGGCCCGCCACATCTTCCCGCCCCAGCATCGACCTCAGCTTCTCAAAGCTCTCCTCACTCAAGCAATGCTCCATGTGGCAACCCTCTTGCGAGGCAACATCGGGCGCTACACCTGCATCCTCCAAAAGCCCCACGAAAAAGCAGTGACGCTCCCACATTTGGCGCGCGACCTCCAGACCACGCTCCGTCAGATGAACGTCGCGCTTGCCCATTTCGACATAGCCGTTGCTTTCCAACGTCGCCATGGCCTTGGAAACGCTCGCCTTGGTTACGCCGAGGTACTCCGCAACGTCGATCGAGCGCACGATGCCCTGGCGTTCCGACAGAACGTAGATCGATTCGAGATAGTCTTCTCCGGATTCACGTAGGGCCATGGGCCGCCTTTCGCGATGATTGCTAGTTAGCCTTTGGATACTTTCCACGGCTTACTTTACCGCAAAAGTTGCCCATGTCTTACTACTTTGCCTAAAAGTTAGCCGTGTTTCACAAAACGAGCGGGACGAAAACAAAATGGGAACACGCCCCGCAAGGAGTGTCCCCAAGTGCCGAGCCGCAGCTATAGCAGTCCAAAGTACTTCGCGGCGTTGTAGATGCCGTCGTCGTCCACGGCGGTCGTCACATAGGTCGCCGCAGCCTTCACCGTGTCCTGCGCGTTGCCCATGGCCACGCTCGTGCCCACGGCGGCAAACATCGACAGGTCGTTCTCGCCGTCGCCAAAGGCAATCGCCTCGCTCGCGTCGATACCAAGCCGCTCGAGCGTCGCCGCCACGCCCAGGTCCTTGCCGCCGTTAGCGGGAATAATGTCGCAGAATAGGTCGCACCAGCGCGTGGTGAGCGAATGCGACACGGCGTCGGTCACGATATGCTCGTCGACCGGGTCCACAAAGGCGCAAAACTGGTAGACCGGTGCGTCAAAGGCGTGCTCAAACGGCTCCTCGTGGTAGACGATTCCCGCGTTGCTGCCAGCCGTCACCACGCGCTCGGACAGGCGGTTCACAAACGAGTTCTCGCCCTGCATGCACAGCGAGTCGTAGCGCCCCTGCGCCACCTGGTCCACAATCACCGCGACGTCGTCCGAATCGATCGGGCAGCTGCGGTAAACCCCCTCGGCATCAAAGCAGTGCTGGCCCGAAAGCGTAATGTACGCATCCCAGCCCAGGTCGAACAGCCAGTCCGGCATCTGGTAGGTCGGACGGCCCGTGGCGATCACGCACGCAATCCCCTGCTCGTGAAAGCTGTCGAGCACCTGCTGCGCCGACGCCGGAATCCGGTGGGTCTTAAAGCTCAGCAGCGTGCCGTCGATATCGAAAAATGCGGCTTTGATCATTCTCGCCTACTCCTCGCCCTCGAGCTTTTCGCTCGCCTCGAGCCACGCCATCTCCAGCTCGTCCATGGCAGCGTGAGCCTCGTCGATCTTTGCCTGCTGCTCGCCGAGCGCCGTGTAGTTGGTGGGATCGACTTGGGCCATTGCTGCCTCGGCCTCCTCAACGCGGGTGCGCTGCGTCTCCATCTTGCGCTCGAGCGAACTCACCTCGCGGCGGAGCTTCTGGCGCTCGGCGTTGGACAGGCCGTTGGGCTGACCGCTCGACTTGGGCTTTTCGGCCGCAGCTGCCGCGGCACCGGTGTCGAACGTGCCGGTCTTGGCGCTCGGCGCACCCACGGGCTCGCCCTCGGCGATGGCGTTGCACAGGCGCAGGTACTGGTCCACGCCACCGGGCATATGCGTCAGGTGGCCGTCGAGCAGCGCCCACTGCTGGTCGGTCACGCGCTCCATCAAAAAGCGGTCGTGCGTCACCAGGATCAGCGTGCCGGGCCAGCCGTCCAGCAGGTCCTCGACAATCGCGAGCATGTCGGTATCCAGGTCGTTGCCCGGCTCGTCCAGGATGAGCACGTTGGGCTCGTCCAGAATCGTCAGCAACAGCGACAGGCGACGGCGCTGGCCGCCCGAAAGATCGCCGATGCGGCTCCAGAGCTGCTGCGTCGTAAAGCCCAGACGTTCGCAGAGCTTCTCGGGCGAAGTCTCCTTGCCGTCGATGACGTAGTACTTCTTATAGTTGCCGAGCACCTCGCGGATCGTGTCGCCCATGTAGGGCTTGAGCTCCTCGAGCTGCTGCGACAGCACGCCAAAGCGCACTGTCTGGCCAATCTTCACGCGGCCGCGCGTGGGTTCAATCTTGCCCTGGATCACGTCGAGCAGCGTCGACTTACCGGCGCCGTTCTCGCCCAAAAGGCCATAGCGGTCGCCCGCACCAATGAGCCAGGTCACATCGGTGAGCACCTGCTTGGGCGCGCCGTCGGTATCGGCATAGCCGGCATCCACGTCGACCACATCGATAACCTGCTTGCCCAAGCGGCTCACGGCCAGGCGCTTGAGCTCCAGCTCGTCACGCACGGGCGGCACGTCGGCGATCAGCTCACGAGCGGCATCCACGCGAAACTTGGGCTTGGTGGAACGAGCCTGGGCACCGCGGCTCAGCCACGCGAGCTCCTTGCGCGCCATGTTGCGACGGCGCTCCTCGGTAACGGCGGCCATGCGGTCGCGCTCCACGCGCTGCAGGATGTATGCCGAATAGCCGCCCTCGAAGGGATCGACCTGGCCGTCGTGGACCTCCCACATGCTGGTGCAGACCTCGTCCAAGAACCAGCGGTCGTGCGTGACCACGAGCATGGCACCCTGGCCGCGCTGCCAGCGAGCCTTAAGATGGCGTGCAAGCCAGTTGATGGTGCGCATGTCCAGATGGTTAGTGGGCTCGTCGAGCATGAGCACGTCGTAGTCGCCGATCAACAGGCGCGCAAGGTCCACGCGACGGCGCTGACCGCCCGAAAGCTCGCCCACCGTGCCCTCCCAGGGCACATCGCTAATGAGACCGGCGAGGATCTGGCGCGTACGCGGACTCGACGCCCACTCATACTCGGGCGTGTCGCCCACGACGGCATGATGCACGGTATCGGTGTCGACAAGTTGGTCCTTTTGGCCGAGCAGACCGATCGTGGTGCCGCGGCGATGCGTCACGCGGCCATCGTCGGGCTCCAGCGTGCCGGCGAGCACGCTCAGCAGCGTCGACTTGCCGTCGCCGTTTTTACCAACAATACCAATGCGGTCGCCCTCGCCCACGCCGAGCGTCACGCTATCGAAAATATGCTTGGTGGGAAACTCTAGGCTGACGGAATCGCATCCCAAAAGAATCGCCATATGCCCTGCTCCTTCGTAGAAATTCAACGTTGTCCATAATAGCAGCGAAAAGGCGGGCCGCACACGACACAAAAAGGCGGG
>URAQ01000042.1 GCA_900545875.1 uncultured Collinsella sp. | reverse complement strand
CTCGGGCGTGTGGGATCGTGCCGAACGCCAGGCCGCTGCTGTTGAGGCCGTGGGAGCCGCGGGCGACGCACCCGCGAGCGCACCCGTCGCCGTCGCGCCCGCAGCTCCGGCCCCGGCCGTCCCCGCGATCGCGTTTATCGGCTACCAGAACTCGGGCAAGACCACGCTCGTCGAGAAGGTTATCGCCGAGCTCACCCGCCGCGGCCTGCGCGTGGGCTCGCTCAAGCATCACGGGCATCACGGCTTTGATATCGATGTGCCCGCTAAGGACACCTGGCGCCATCACCAGGCCGGATCCAAGCACGTGGGACTCATCTGCGCCACGCGCTGGGCAGAGTACGCCGACACGCGCGAGGAGGACGAGATGCCCGCGCGCGAGCTGCTGTCGCGTTACAACGATGTCGACGTGGTGATCATCGAGGGCTACAAGACCGAGGGCTTCGACAACATCGTGGTCGCGCGCTCCGGTGTCGACCGTCTGCGCGGCAAGAGCTCGCTCGACCTGGTCGACGGTCACACGCTGGCCCTTGCCTGCAATGAGGCCCTGGCGCGTCAGGCCTTCGACGCCGGCTTTGCGACCCGAGCCATCAACATCAACGACGCCCGAGCCATCTGCGATCTTATCCAAGATCATCTGGCCTAAAACCAGCCAAAAAGGGACAGGTTTGTTTTGGCAGGTTTTATCTGAGCAAACGTCATTTCCACCACAAAGGGGCCAGGCCCCTTTGTGGTGGTTTTTGCTTTGCAGTAAAAACCATCACAACATTCGATGAAAATCGCGATTTTGTCGAATAACGTCGAATGTTGTGATGGTTCGCGCCCCGGGTCCGGCCACCCTTCGGGTTCGGCCACCACAAGGGGGCAGGCACCTTTGTGGCGATCGGGCCCCAACGGCCTGCGCCTTGGTATACCATGTACGCCGTTCACGAATACACCCCACACCGCCGCGCTACCCAGAAAGGTCCCCATGGACACCACCTTCAGCCACATCAAAGCCGTGTTCTGTGATATCGATGGCACGCTGCTCACGAGCCAGCACACGGTGTCCCCGCGCACCGTGGCGGCGATCCGCGCCCTGCGCGAGCGCGGCGTGCTCTTTGGCCTGTGCACCGGGCGCGACGCCCACGCGACCGAGGCCATGTACGAGCTCTGGGGCATCGAAGGCCTGGTAGACGTGATGGTGGGCTGCGGCGGCGCCGAGGTCATCGACCGCGCGCACGACATCAACGAGCTGAGCTATCCGCTGCCGGGCGAGACCATCGCGCGCATCTGCAAGCACATGGCGGACCTTCCGGCAACGCCTGTCTGCCCCCGAGACGGCGTGTTCTACGTGCCCGAGAGCAACGCGTGCGTCGAGCACCTGTCGCGCGTCGATGGTGTGCCCTACCAGGTGGTCGACTTTGCCGAGTTTTTGCGCGAGCCGCAGCCCAAGGTGATGTTTACCATGGCGCCCGAGGTAATGCCACGGGTGATTGAGCGGGCGTCGACGTTTGCCGATAACACCGTTAAGGCGGCGGCTCTGCAAACCACGCAGCGGCTCTACGAGTTCATGGATCCGCGCGTGTCCAAGACGCGCGGCCTTGTGCGCGTGGCGGAGCTCAACGACATGGAGCTCCAGGACATCTGCGTGTTTGGCGATGCGGACAACGACACCTGCATGGTGGCTGACGCCGGCGTGGGCGTGGCCATGGCAAATGGCAGCGATGCCACCCGTGCCGCCGCCGATTTTGTAACCGCGAGCAACGACAAAGACGGCATCGCGATCTTTATCGAGGAACATCTGCTATAGCGCCGGGGGAGAACCACCGCAAAGGGGGCAGGCTCCTTTGCGGTGGCCTCTGGCGATTTGGGTGAATTGATACCTAAAATCTGCGCGAAAATTCAAATAACGTTGTCTGAACATCATGCTTCTAACCACCGATGAGTTAAAAATATTCCCATCAATTTGGTAGTCTATTCCTCCCGGTTAATGATCTACCGTTCACGGTCGATTTTCGACCGTTCACAGGGCGCATGCTCTTGAGCAAAATGTTGTGCAAATAAATAAAATGCTATTAAAAAATGATAACTAGCTTAATTACCAGTAGAAATAGATATTTCATAGCGAATAAACGAAGGTAAATCCGAGCAAATGTCAAGAGAATTGAGAATTCGCTACAAAACTATCGGTATTTTTGCTTAGATGTTCAAACAATCGTTAAAATATGAACTATAAGCGTGCACAATTACAGATTGTGCAGATACGTTTGATAGTGAAAGAGCAAGATCGCGGTCTCTTGGGGAGGAGACATCGATGAAAGCGAATTCAGAAAAAACTAAGCAGAGTAAAAAAGCGACGCGCCGTGTACTGGCAGGCGTTTTGTGCGGAGCCTCCGTGTTGAGCCTGGTACTGTCGCTCGTCATGCCTCCGATCTCGCAGGCCATTGCCAACGATTCCCAGGCAGATTCTACCGAGGAAACTGTGATGGGGGGGGTTCCTCAAGTGAGTCTACTGATGTAGATAACACCAGCGAGGATGCCGAAAACCAGAATAGCGCCGCCACCTCTGCGAACGCGGCTACTACTGTGAACAAGGGCATCTACAAGCCCACGTCTATCGGTATCGGTACGAATATCGATATCTCCACCCCCGATCCCGGCGTGGCCACCTACGTCGGCCGCGACATGTACATCGGTGGTAAGCCGAACAAAACTAGCACTCTTGATGCGAATAACGCCCCCACCGGCTCATATGCCGCTGAGGCGGAGGGCCTTACCGTGGTCCGTGGCAAGCTTGCCATGAATCCACTCAAAGAGAGCTGGCCCTATGAAGGTATTGGCGCTGGTTTCCGCTTTGGCACCGTTGGTTTTGGTTCCCAGTTCCGTCCTGTCGACGGCAGCACCGTGCTTGCGGTGGCTGGAATCGACAGTGCGATCACCAACATGAGCGTTGGTTACAGCGGCGACTTGCCGGGGAAGACTACCGTTGGCGCTTGGAACAAAGGCGCTTGGGTCGGCAAAGCGAGAACGGCTGACTCCGCTGGCTATGACTACACCGCGAAGATCGCCGGTCCCATTACCTATTGGAATACTAATAACGGGCGCCAGTCTGTGGTGAAAACCCAGGGTTATTGGTACGCGGGCGAGAACGCTCAGGACAGTACTCTGTTCAACCAAGTTAACTTCCTCAAGGACATTAATGGCAAGGATTATTCGAATTACAGCGGAGAGACAGGCTATCTCAACACGCTTTCTAATCAGCTGAATTCGTTTGCGAAGACGGGCAAAGTGAGCTACGGCGTTGCTCCGGCGTGCGATAAGGACAACCGCTACATCATCAACAAGTACAACAAGACGGATTGTAGCTATGGCCTGGTGTTTGATGGGTCGAATAAGACCATCAATGAGGACTGCGCCGATACGTCGCTCAATGGTAAGCAATTCAAGAATAGCGAGCGTCTTATCACGTTTGAGGGCGACAACACCTCTATGCAGCAGGTGTTCACCATCGATGCTTCTCAGCTGAGCAATACATACAACAACGAGTATTATCGTGGCGTTGATTTCGCATTCGAGGACATTCCCGAGGGCGCCTCGGTTGTTGTGAACGTTACCGGATCTTCGAATATTGAGTTCCACAATGGCTGGCGCTTTTGGTGGAACGGCATCGAGATTTCGCGTGGTTACGAAACTCAATATTCCGGCAAGGCACTGGGTGAAGCATACGCGACGGCTTCCCAGTCCATCATGTGGAACTTTGTCGATACGCAAAGCCTTACCATTCGGGGCGGCATCGCGGGAGAGGACCGCGCGGACTGGGGATACGATGGCGCAACTACCGGTGCCAAGTGGACTGACGACGATCCTGCGGCGGCTATGATCGGATCGATTCTCGTTCCCAACGGAAGCTTCGACGACCATGTGACCACCAATGGTCGTGTGTACGCCGGCGCCGATTTCTCAATGAACAGCCCGAAGGTTGCCGCAGCATTTGGTGAGGGTAACTCGGCTTCCGTTATCGATATGGACCAGGAGCGTCACAACTTCCCGTGGTCTGGCTCGTATACACCGGACGGTTCCTCCATTGCATGGAGCAAGGTCGACGCTGCGGATGGTACTAAGCTGCTTCCCGGTTCCTCGTGGACGATATACGGCACTGTCAAAGATGCCAAGAACGGGACGGGTCCCATCGTTACGGTAACGGATGGCGCTGCCAACGATTACGCTTCTACTGATGGCAAGCTTCAGTTCAACTATTTGAACCAGAAGGCCGATCCGAGTAAGGAGATCTCGGATTCTAATCCGGCATTCACCTATTACATCAAAGAGGAGACGGCGCCGGAGGGTTACCAGGTTTCGGACAAGATCTACTACGCAACCATGAACAATGCTGGTGAGTCGGTGAACTATGTCCAGGGCTACGTGGATGAGAACGGGAACGAGGTTCCGTTCACACCTTCTAACACCACGGGTGCCATCGCCAACACCAAGATCACCGGTACGGTGTCTTGGGCCAAGGTGGAGAAGGACGATGCAGAACACACTCCTTTGGCTGGTTCCGAGTGGAAGCTTGCGAAACTGGGTGCCGATGGCTTGACTGAGGCGCAGTCCTGGACCGTGAGTGACCAATCGACTCCGAGCGAAACCACTTGGGCCGATACCGACGCCAAGGATGGCAAGTTCACATTGGCCGATTTGCTGCCGGGCACGTACACGCTCACGGAGACCCAGGCTCCGTTTGGCTACGAACTGAACAAGAACACCTACAAGTTCACGGTGGACAGCACAAGCGGCTCCATTACGTGGATCGAGAACGAGCAGCCGAACATCGTTGATGGCATTACGTACATCTCCGACTCGTGCTCCGTTACGTCCGTGAAAATCCCGGTGATTAAATCCGTCCGTAATACGGACTGGCCGAAGGATTCCAGCGGTAAATACGTTGCGTTCGACTTCAACATCGAGGCTACGGGGCCAAATAAGGATAGCGCTCCTATGCCTGACTCGAAGACTATTTCCGTCGCTCCCGCAGACTCCACCAAGGTCAACGACATCGAGGCATCTTTTGGCGAAATCTCGTTCTCCAAAGAGTACCTCGCCACGAACGACGCTTCGAACCCGACGGGCGCCAAGACTTACACCTACACGGTGAAGGAGGTCGCGCCCGACGCCGATGCCATCGACAAGCTCCGCTACTCCAAGGCCGAGTACCAAGTGGCCGTCACCGTGAAAGCCGTCTTGGACGAGAAGACCGGCAAGTACTCCGGCCTCACCACTTCCACTACGGTCACGCAGGTAAAGGACGACATGGGCAACGTGCTCAGTCCGGACACCGTCATCGGCACCGCCGACGCGCCCAACGCCATACCCGCCTCTACCTTCACCAACGTGAAAGTCCTCACGGACCTCCCGCTCACCGGCGCGGGTTGGACCGAGAACTCCATGTTTCTCGTGGGTGCCGGTCTCATGCTTCTGGGCGGCATCGCCGCGGGAACGTATTGGTTCGCTACAAAGCGCCGCCAGGACGACCCGTCCGATGGCGCTGGTAGATAGATGTTTATGAATGTCGGGCTCATTTCTGAAAGGGGAATCATGAACCGATTCGTACAAAAGCTGATCGCCGGCGCTGCTGCCGTAGCGATCGCCGTAACCGGCCTGGTGGGCGCCGCGCCCGTGGCCAAGGCTGCGGATCCCACCTACAGCATTACGATCAACAAGCAGTCGACGGATGCTGCCGATCACACGTTCAACGGCTGGCAGCTTGCCGAGCTGAAGGACGTTGTTGTTGGCAATGACAAGTCGATTGCCTATACGATTGATACCACCGATGCGCTCGTGAGCACCATCGAGGGCGCGATGAACTTCAATGCTGTCATTGATGGGACGGGCGATGCCCGGAACGTGCTTACTGCCTACAAGCAGGACAAGAACTTCTTTGTGTCCGAGGGCAACGCGTCGAACAACCCTATGGGCTTCCTGATCATGCGGGTGTTTAGCAATAGCGGAGCCCCTAACCTCTCCTCGCCTTGGAACAATGATGCCGCGCTGCGCACCTTTGCCCAGAACCTCGAGGACCAGACCTTCCCTGGTACTCCTGCTGCAACCGAGTTCACCACGTCTACGGCCGGCAACGCCAATGTGAAAACCTTTAACGTCCCGGGTATCTGGTTCCTGAAGGACGTTACCAATCCCGCTGCGGACAAGGAGTCCTTCTCGCTGCCCATCATTACGCCGACGAGCATTGCGGGCACCGATGTCGATGGCACCGTTACCGTGAAGAACGTGATTCCGACCATCTCTAAGCATCTTGCCAATGCTGACGGCACCTACAACTATGAGCCGTCCTTCTCCGTGGGCGACACCGTGTACTACACGCTTGAGACTACCGTTCCGTACTACACCGGCTATTCGACCAAACGTGTGTTCAAGATCAACGACACTGCTAGTTCTGCCATTTCTTCGATTGTCGGTAACGTCGCCACGGGCGTAAAGGTTGAATCGGTCAAGGTTGGAGACGTTACTCTTAAGGTGAGTAACGACTACAGTGTTTCCTATGCTGCCACTTCTGATACCGATAGTAAGTACGCCGGAGGTGTAGATACCGTCATCGACCTTGGCAACTACGTGAACCAGGTTGCGGGCGCTACTGCGCTGAACGAGGGCGCAAAGGTGACCGTACTGGTGAGTGCTACCCTTGATGCAGATGCCAAGCTTTCTGACTCCACCGCCATCCAAGGCAACCCCAACAAGGACTCACTTACCTGGTCGCACAACCCCAACAACATCTCCGATGAGCAGACCATTCCTGGTAACGAGGTGAATGTCTACTCCTATAAGTTCAACATCGTGAAGACCGCCAAGGACATGACCACTAAGCTCTCGGGTGCTAAGTTCACGATCAAGGCGGGAAGCAGCTATCTCGGTTACGAGAACGGCGCATGGAAGACCCTGACCACGACTCCGACTAAGGAAACTCAGGGTGGTGCCGAAGTTGGCGTGTTCGCCACCGACGATGGCGTCATCAACTTTAATGGTCTCGACGCTGGCACGTATGAGATCGAGGAGATCGTTCCTCCCAATGGTTACACCGCCGTCTCCCTGCCGAAGTTCACCTTTACGGTATCCGCTACGGTGAAGTCCGACGATCCCGAGGGCCAGAAGACCATCACTGCCGTCTCTTGTGCCAAGGACCCAAAGAATACCGATCCTCGCGTCTCCGTTGAGAACTCGACCATCAAGATTTGGAACGCCAAGAACCTCACCGAGCTGCCCTTGACCGGTGACCTGGGCATCAAGGTTTTCATCACCGTGGGCGTGCTGCTCATGGCTGCTGGCGCCGCCTTTGCCCTGAGTGCACGTATGCGCTCTTAATTCCCTAGCTTGATGACGCGGCGAGCGGGCGATCGTCGTCTCCTATCAGCGCCCGTGCGCCGCGTTCTCACATTCCCTTTCGCCGCACCCCGTCGCGCTTGGACCCGCGGCGGGGTGTGGTGCATTAACCGTGTCCTCGCACCCACACCCCCGGAGGTGAACCACATGAAGGCAATCAAGCCCGTATCGACGATGCGCACGCCGAGCGTCGGTTCGAACCCGGCTTCCCCCAGCCGACGTAAACCGCCCCTCGCCCTGCGCCTGCTTTCCCTTCTGTGCCTTGTCGCCGGCTTTGTTATCGTGGCCACGCCCCTCGCCCTGCGCGCCATGTCCCAGGCCGAGCAGACGGCCGCAGTTACCGCGGCCGCCAACACGGTTGATGGCTGGCCCTATCCGAAGGCGGAGGAGGCCCTCGCGGCCGCGCGCGCCTACAACGAGCAGTTGGCCGCCGGCGGTCAGGACGTCATCGGCGAGGTCGTGGATCCGTTCGGTAGTACCTCCGGCGCCTCCACCGCCTCTGGCTCTGAGGATTCCATCGCCTCGCAAGATACAACCTACCAGGGGCTTCTTGACGCGGGATCGGGCCTTATGTGCTCGGTGCGCATTCCCAAGATCGACGTGAACCTGCCCGTGTACCACGGCACCTCCACCGAGGTGCTCGCCGCGGGCGCCGGCCACCTATATGGAACATCGCTGCCCGTGGGCGGCGCGAGCACGCACGCCGTGCTTACCGGTCACCGCGGCGTGCCGGGCTCGCTCCTGTTTACGCGCCTGGACGAGCTGCAGGTTGGCGACTCGTTTTACATCGAGGTGATGGGCGAGGAACTGGGCTACAAGATCGACCGCATAGACGTGATCGAGCCCGACGACGATTCCAAGTTGCGCGTGACCGCCGGCGAGGACCGCGTGACGCTCATGACCTGCACGCCCTACGGCGTGAACTCGCACCGCCTGCTCGTATCGGGTGTGCGGGCGGATATTCCGGATGAGGTCCCCGCGCCCGAGGAGGCACAGGGCATTAACACCACCGCGGTGGCGCTGGGCGTTCTGGGCGCGCTGCTGGCGATTGTTGTGGGTCTCGTTGTGGCCGGGCACGTGCGCAAGAAGCGGCGCGCGGCGCAGCGTGCTGCCGTTGCCGCCGCGGTGACGCTGGGCGCCGACGCAGCTTGTGGCGATGGCGGAAACGGGTGGACCGTGGGAGCCTCCAGGCCTGCGGCCCCCTCCGCCTCATCTGCTTCAGCCTCCTCGGCTTTCCCCAATTCCGATGCCAATTCTCCTAAGTATCGCGGGCGACACCTGCGCTAGCGCCCGCGTTGGTGCTCAATATCGCTCGAAGTGTAACGCCTTCGCACGCTTCCTGGTCATTTGCCAGAACCGCGGCGCGATCCCGAACATGCCGTACGACGCGATGGTGGAGCTGCCCGCCTACATCGGCAAGAACGGCCCCGAGGTCATCTCGCGCGACAACATCCCGCTGTTCCAGCAGGGCCTCATGATGCAGCAGCTCAACTCCGAGAAGCTCGTGGTCGAGGCGTGCATCGAGGGTTCGTACGAGAAGGCGCTCAAGGCGTTCACGCTCAACAAGACGGTCCCGTCGATGAAGGTCGCCAAGGAGGTTCTCGACGACATGATCGAGGCCAACAAGGGTTACTGGCCCGAGCTTAAGTAAAAGCAACAGGGTCGCTGACCGCATACCTAGAGCAATGCCCCGTCCACGTGATTGCGTGGGCGGGGCATTGTCGTTTGGTAACGCGTTTTATCAAATATGGCATTTATCTGCGGTAATGTTCTATTTCACCGCTGAGGGTGACATTTTATACCGCCTGCCGAACCGTATGGAGACCTCACAACTTTTTAGGTCAGTGTTGTGCGTGTAGCAATTTCGCCCGGCCTCGCCTCCGGGCTGCCATGTGAGAGGGGATCTTATGGCTCGACTGCACGTAATGGAACGCAGCCACGCTCAGGCCGTCATGGACGACCTGCACGATGCACTCGGACGTCGTCTGGCGGTGAGTTCGCTCGCCCCGTGCCCCGTCGAGTTTACGGCGGCGCTCGTCAACCTGTGCTCCACCCAGAGCTGCGGCAAGTGTACGCCCTGCCGCGTGGGCCTGAGCGCGCTGAGCGACCTGCTCGCCGATGTGCTCGAGGGCCGCGCCGACGAGTCCACGCTCAACTTGATTGAGCGCACCGCCCGCACCATCTATCTTTCGAGCGACTGCGCCATCGGTTACGAGGCCGGCGCCATGGCGCTTACGGCTATCCGCGGTTTCCGCGACGACTTTGAGCACCACATCCGCGAGCACTCCTGTGGCTTTGACCGCGAGGCCCGCGTCCCGTGCGTCTCGGGCTGCCCGGCGCACGTCGACATTCCCGGTTACATTTCGCTGGTCGAGGCCGGCCGCTATGCCGATGCCGTCAAGGTCATCCGCAAGAACAACCCGCTGCCGCTCGTCTGCGGTTTGGTGTGCGAGCATCCCTGCGAGATGCACTGCCGTCGCGGCATGGTCGACGATCCCATGAACATCCTCGCCCTCAAGCGTTTTGCCGTTGAGCACAGCGACCTCAACGATTACAAGCCCAGCGTGGCCGACAACACCGGCAAGCGCATCGCCGTGATCGGCGGCGGCCCCGGCGGGCTTTCCGCCGCCTATTTCCTTTCTCTGATGGGGCATCAGGTGGTGGTATACGACCAGCGGCCGCAGCTCGGCGGCATGCTGCGCTACGGCATCCCCGACTACCGCCTGCCGCAGGAGAAGCTGGACGCGGACATCTCCTTTATCCTGTCCACCGGCATCGAGGTACATACGGATACCTCCATCGGCCGCGACATTGCATTCTCCGATATTGAGGAGCAGTTCGACGCGGTATATATCGCTATCGGCGCGCATAACGACAAAAAGCTTGGTATCGAGGGAGAGGACAGCCAGGGCGTATACGCCGCCGTCCAGCTTCTGCGCGATATCGGTGAGGGCCGCGCACCTGATTTCAAGGGCAAG
>URAQ01000041.1 GCA_900545875.1 uncultured Collinsella sp. | reverse complement strand
CTGCTCGCGCTCGTCGTTGCCGCTAAAGCCGCCGCCATCGCGCTTCTTACCGATGGTATCGATCTCATCGATAAAGACGATACACGGGGCCTTTTCCTTGGCCTGCTTAAACAGGTCACGAACCTTTGCAGCGCCGCGACCAACAAACATCTCAACGAACTCAGAGCCCGAAATGCTAAAGAACGGAACACCGGCCTCGCCGGCAACAGCCTTGGCAAGCAGGGTCTTACCGGTACCCGGAGGGCCAACAAGGAGAGCACCGCGCGGCAGCTTGGCGCCGATCTCCTCGTAGCGCTGCGGCTTCTCCAGGAAGTCGACGACCTCCTTGAGAGACTCCTTGGCCTCTTCCTGGCCGGCGACGTCCTTAAAGGTCACGCCCACGTCCTTGGAGGCGATCACGCGCGCGCCGGACTTACCCAGTCCGCCGCCGCCAAAACCGCCGCCGCCAAAGTTCATCGACGGGCCGTCATCGCCCATAGCCTTCTTCATGCGGCGGTTAAGCCACCAACCGATGAGGAAGAAAATCGCCATGGGAAGAATGAGTGTGAGCAGGTAGTAGGTCATCAAACCCGAGTTTTTATCGGGAACGACCGACTCCAGCGAAGCGCCAGACTCAAGCACGCGATCGGTAAAGCCCGCATCGTTCGGCACACCGGTCGTCTTATAGGCGATATTCTCGTCCTCGCCCTTCTTGGTGTAATAAATCGAGTAATCGTCCGTGTTGTACTCGACCTTGTCGACACTCTTCTTATCGAGCGCTTTGACAAACGTCGAGTAATCGGTCTTCGTAATCTGCTGCGTGTGACCGATGTTAGGGAACAGAACGGTCGAGAGCACGAGGTAGACGACGAAGGCGATGAGCACGTAGAGGATCATATTCCGTCTACGTTTGTTGTCATCCATCTCCATCTGCTTGAACTCCATCTACTGGGGTTGATAATGGTTTCTAGAATACCCAACCCGAGCGACGATAAACCGACGCCGGGCACGAAAGGACAGAGATGGCATCACTGTAAGTCGGCAAGGTTCAAATCTATACAGGCGACGGCAAGGGCAAGACGACGACTGCGCTGGGGCTCGCGCTGCGCGCGACGGGCTACGGACTCGACGTTCTTAGGCTGCAGTCTGCCAAGAAACTTCACTGCGCCGAGCATGATGCGGCGCCCCGTTTGGGTCTGCGCACCGTACAAGCCGACCGCGACACGCCCGAGGCCTGCGCGGCACAGATTCTGGAGCTAGCACACGAGCAGATCTCGCAGGTCGATGTTCTGATTTTGGACGAACTCGGCGAGGCCATGCGCCGCGGCTTCGTGACGCGCGAGGATGCCGAGGAACTGATCGCGATGAAACCCGACACCACAGAGCTCATACTGACCGGACGCGGCCTGCTGCCCCTCGCGGACCTCGCCGACCTGGTCACCGAAATGCGCCCCGTCAAACACTACTTCGACGAAGGCCTCCTGGCCCGCCAAGGCATCGAATACTAATTGATCCGAAGGGGACGGAGGAAAACGGATCATCGACATCACGACGGAGAGCAATGATCCATTTTCTTCCGCCCCAAGGGATCATTAGGCGGTGGCGCGGCCTAGCCAGTTGCCGCTGTGGTGGTAGATGGTGAACATCGTGGCCGTAATGAGCCACGTTACGGGGTAGACCAGCAGTAGATGCTCGAGCGACGGATCGAAAGGCATGATCGCAAACACCCAGATCACCCTCAAGACAACGGTGCCAAAGATGGTGAGCATCATAGGCTGCAAGCTCACGCCGGCACCGCGAATGGAGCCCGACGCGTTTTCGATAATCGAGAAGATCGCGTAGAACGGCGCGATGAAATGAAGAATCGTCGTGGTGTACGCCGAAATCGAAGCATCGTCGACAAACAGACGCGACAACGGACCCGAGAACACCAGCAGCACGGCAGATAGGCCACCAATGAGCATAAACGACAGCACGAGCGACGTATGGTAGCCCTTGCGCATGCGCTCGTAGTTGCGCGCGCCAAAGTTCTGTGCCGAGAACGTGGTGATCGACACGCCGAGCGCCTCGGTAACCATCCAGACAATGCCATCTAAGCGGCCCGAAAGACCCCACGCCGTGGTGACATCGGCACCAAACGAGTTGACCGACACCTGAATCAAAACATTGGAAATCGAATAGGCAGCAGACTGAAAGCCAAGCGGCAGACCACACGAGATCATGCTCTTGCAAATACCGCGATCGATGCCGAGCTTAGACAGCGAAAGACGCCATGCGCCCGGAGCGCGCATCATGCGAAACACGATCATCGTTGCATTGGAGCAAATGGTCAGCGCCACTGCGATGCCGCAGCCCAGCGCCTCCATATGCAACACAGCGACAAAGATGATATCCAGCACCACGTTAACCAGGCAGCCAGAGGCAATGATCACGGCGGGCCCGCGTGTGTCGCCCACGGCACGCAGCAGTGCGGTTCCCATATTAAGCAGCAGTGCCGCAACCATCGCGGCAAAATAACAGCGAGCATAGGCCACGCCCTCGGCCAATAGTTCATGCGGCGTGTTCATAAGCACCAGCATGGGCTCAACGAACACTATGCCAAGAATCGAGAAAACGATACCGCCCACCAGCGCAAGCGTCATGGCCGTATGGACCGAACGACTCAGTCGCTCATCATCGTGCTGGCCAAAATACTGACCGGTAATAACGGCACAGCCAGCACCCACACCGACGCAAAAACCAATGCAGAGCTCCGTAAGCACCATCGTGGCCTGAATGCCACCCAGTGCGAGCTTGCCGCCAAACTGGCCGACGATATAGGTACCGATAAGCGTGTAGGCCTGCTGAAAAAACGAGCTAAAGAAGATGGGGACGCACAGCGACAGCAATTGCTGCCAAATAACACCTTGCGTTACATCGATAGCCGTAGATTTCTTAGCCACACGCCCTCCCCACAAGCATACGACAAACAACAAAACAGCAATTTAAAACCAAAGCCAAAACCAGCTTATCACCGACTGGCGGCGACCGAAACACCTCGAATTAGAGCGCGGTGCGGAATAACTGCCTAGTGATACAGCCCCGGCTGGTAGTGATACTCATTGCTCACGTGCGGACACAGCTGCCAAAAGGCAACGGCACTCGCCGCGGCCACGTTGAGCGAATCGACCCCGTGCGCCATCGGAATGCGCACGGCTCGGTCGCAGCCTGCGATAGTCTTGGCGCCCAAGCCGGTACCCTCGGTACCCATAAAGATTGCCAAGCGGTCAATCTCCTGCAGCACGGGATCGTCCAGCGATACGGAATCGTCCGTCAACGCCATGGCAGCACACGAAAAGCCGGCATTGTGCAGCGCAGCCAGGCCATCGTGCGGCCACACGCGCGCCTCGCTGCCAATACGCGTCCACGGCACCTGAAACACCGTGCCCATGCTTACACGAGCCGAGCGACGATACAGCGGGTCGCAGCACGTCGGACTGACCAAAATACCGTCGACATTGAGCGCAGCGGCCGAGCGGAAAATCGCACCCACGTTCGTGTGGTCGACAATACCCTCGAGCACGCACACGCGCACCGGGCGCTCGCCCGCCGCCTCAACGACGCCACCCAAGAACTCATCAACCGGAATCTGGCGCGGACGACGAAACGCCGCGAGCGCACCGCGCGTCACGTTAAAGCCCGTCAACTGCTCCATAAGCTCCATGGAGGCCACGAACACAGGAACCGGATCCGCGCCCTCGCGCACAAACAGACGCTCAAACAGCGGCATCATCTGGTCGAGCCAGCGTTCACCCAAAAGAAAGCTCACCGGCTCGTATCCGGCACGCACCGCGCGCTCGATAACCTTGGCGCTCTCGGCGATAAAGATGCCCTTTTGCGGCTCCAGCACGCAGCGCAGCTCGCGCTCGGTCAATCGAACGTAGGCATCGAGCCGCTCGTCATCGAGCGAATCAATTCGCAGAACCTCAACGGCATCAGTCATAGCAGCCAGCCCACACCCTTCTTTACAGCACATCTATACCAAACGAGGCGACGCTAAGCGCCGCCCCATACATTCAATCAACCCGATGATACCGTTCACGCCAGGCGATTTACGCCTCGATGCGACAATACGTCACGAACTCATAATTGACGCCCTCGTCACCCTCACCGGCGGCAATCGTCGCGACCCCGCTACGCTGCGCAATCTCCCACGCGGGATCGGCGTCCAAGTCGGGAAAGTACGTGTCCACGACATGCACGCAGTGGTTATGCGTGACCTCGGCCTCGACGCAATACGGCAAAAACTGCCGATACACATCGCCGCCACCGATCACCCAGGCAACAGGCTCATCGGCAACCGCGGCGAGCGCTTCGTCAATGCTATGCACCACGTCGACGCCCTCGGGCGCAAAATCCTCGTCGCGCGTGAGTACGATATTGCGGCGGTTCTTGAGCGGACGCCCACCGGGAAAACTCAACAGGGTCTTGCGCCCCATAATAACCGGGCAACCTTTGGTGCACGCCACAAAATGGCGCATGTCGGCGCGATTGGACACCACCATGTCGCCCTCGCACCCAATGCCCCAATCCTCACACACGGCGACGATAGCAGATAGCTTACACGTCATGAGCACCACCTACACCGCAATGGGAATGTTCTTGACCTGCGGGCCGTGCTCGTAGCCCTCCACGATCAGGTCATCGGTCGTAAACGCATAGAAATCGTGCACGTCGGGGTTCAGCGTTACCTTGGGTGCCGCAAACTGCGGACGCTCGATAAGCTCGCGGACGATATCGACATGACGATCATAGATATGGGCGTCGGCGATCACGTGCAGCAGCTCACCGGGAATCATATCGACCGACTGCGCGACCATCATCAGCAAAATGGCGTACTGGCACACGTTCCAGTTGTTCGCGGCCAAAATGTCCTGGCTGCGCTGGTTGAGAATCATGTTGAGCGTCGGCTTGTCGTCCTGAGGACGCTGCGTCACGTTATAGGTCACGCTGTAGGCGCATGGATAAAGGTGCATCTCGGACAGATCGCTAAACACGTACGTATTGGTCATAATGCGGCGACTATACGGCGTGTGCTTAAGGTCGTACAGTACACGGTCCATCTGGTCGAAGTCGCCCTCGGCGTAATGGCTCTTCTGACCAATCTGATAGCCGTAGGCTTTACCGATGGAACCGGTCTCATCGGCCCACTCATCCCAGATATGGCTGTTGAGATCATGCACGTTATTGGACTTCTTTTGATAGATCCACAGAATCTCGTCCATGGCAGACTTAAGCGCCGTACGACGCAGGGTGAGCGCGGGAAACTCCTCGCGCAGGTCATAGCGCGCCGTGACACCAAAGTTTTTAATGGTATAGGCAGGGGTGCCGTCCTCCCACACCGGACGGACCTTTTGGCCCTCGGTGGTGGTGCCATGGTCCAAGATATCGCGGCACATGGTTACAAACTGCTGATCAGCTTTGCTCATTGACCCTCCTGTCAGTCGCCTACAAGCGAGATTCATTGTAGCCCAGGCGCACGCGGCCCCACAGCCCAAACATAAGCGCTCATTTTCTGACATATGACAGAAATTCCTTGCGCAAATCTGCACGTTCGCTATTCTATTGTTGACATATGTCAGATAAGGAGTGTGCATGGCAGGAAGACGCGAAAAACTGCGCCGCGTCGGGATCATCCCCGAATACCGCGGCTTTACCCCCGATGGCCTGGCCAGCGGTGATGCCATCGACATGACCGTCGACGAGCTTGAGGTGCTGCGCCTGCGCGACCTGGAAGGTCTCAACCAAGAGGCGGTCGCCCAGCAGATGGGCATCGCCCGCGCAACGGTGGCGGCCATTTGCAGCCGCGCACATCGCAAGGTGGCCGATGCGCTGGTCAACGGACGAGCGCTCGTCATCGAGGGCGGCAATATCGCGTACTCCCCCATCGCCACGACGACGGCCGCATGGCCAGCAAAGGAGGTCGGCACCATGAGGGTGGCAACGACGTACGACAACGGCAACATCTTTATGCACTTTGGCCGCAGCGAGCAGTTCAAGATCTACGACATCCAGGATGGCAAGGTGCTCAACGAGCAGGTCGTAGGCACCGGTGGCACCGGCCACGGCGCCTTGGCGGGCCTGCTTGCCAACGGTGGCGTTGACACGCTCATCTGCGGCGGTATCGGCGGCGGCGCCATCAACGCGCTCACTCAGGCTGGCATCACGGTCTATGCGGGTGCCCAGGGCAGCTGCGATGCCTGCGTCGAGGCCCTCATTGCCGGCACGCTCGCACAGACCGGCGAGGCCACCTGCGACTGCCATGGTCATGACCACGAGCACACCCGCGAGCATGGCGAGTCCTGCGGCTGCCACGGCCATCACGAGCACGAGGGCCACGAGGGCTGCAGCTGCCACTAACGACAAGCACCTCGTCGAGAATACGCTTCCGCGCGTGCGACAACCTACGAACAAACGGCGAAGGCCGCCTGGAGTACCATCCAGGCGGCCTTCGCCATACACGACTCAACCAGTCGTTATTTCTTATTGCGCATCTGCGCTTCCATCTGGCGCAGCAGGTCCATATCGGACTTAGGGCCGCCCGTTCCCAAGCCGCCCATACCGCCCAGACCCATGGCATCCAGACCGGGAATATTGGGCATGCGCATCTTTTTGCCCTTCTTACCCTTTTTGCCCTTCTTGCCGCCGGCCTGCGCCTGATTGGCCATCGTGCGCATGCGGCCCATCATCTTGTTCATCTCGCCCCACTGCTTCATAAGGCTATTGACCTCGGTGGGGGTCACACCGGCGCCCTTGGCAATGCGGGCACGACGCTGACCGTTGATAATAGAGGGACGCAGGCGCTCCTCCGTGGTCATCGACATGATGATGGCCTCGTTCTTGTCAAAGATGCCCTCGTCCAGGTTGCCGCCCATCTGGTTGAGCGCGCGCTGACCACCTGGGAGCATGCCCAGAATGCCCTTCATGCCGCCCATCTTCTTGACGGCCTTCATCTGGTCGAGCATGTCGTTCATGGTAAAGCCCTCGCGCAGCATGCGCTCGGCGGCCTCGAGCTGCTCGGCATCGGCGGCCTCCTGGGCCTTCTCGATAATGCCGACAACATCACCCATGCCCAAAATGCGCTTGGCCATGCGGTCGGGGTAGAACGGCTCCAGCGAATCGGGCTTCTCGCCCATGCTCACGAACTTGATGGGCTTGCCGGTCACCTGGCGCACGGAAAGCGCGCCGCCGCCACGGGCGTCGCCGTCGAGCTTGGAGATGATCACGCCGTCAAAGTCGGTGCGCTCGGCAAAGGTCGAGACGACGTTGACGATATCCTGGCCGGTCATGGCATCGACGACCATCAGCACCTGATCGGGCTTGACGGCCTTCTTGATGTCCACGGCCTCCTGCATCATTTGCTCGTCGATCTGCAGACGACCGGCGGTATCGACGATGACCACGTCGCGCAGGTGGTCGACGGCCTCCTGGATGGCGCCCTTGGCAATGTCGACCGGGTGCGCACCGTCGCCGCGGAAGACCGGTACGCCGATCTCGCCACCGAGCGTGGCCAGCTGGTCGGCAGCAGCGGGACGGTAGACGTCGCACGCGGCGAGCAACGGCGAGCGGCCCTGCTTCTTGAGCAGGTAGGCCAGCTTTACGGCAGCCGTGGTCTTACCGGAGCCCTGCAGACCCACAAGCATGATGACATTGGGAATGCGGTTGCTAAAGACGAGCTTGCTCTCGGTTGAGCCAAGCATCTCGGTGAGCTCGTCGAGCACGATCTTGACAACGTTTTGCGCCGGCGACAGCGACTCCATGACCTCGGCGGTCATGCAGCGCTCCTTGGTCTTGGCGACGAACTCCTTGACGACCTTAAAGTTGACGTCGGCCTCGAGCAGCGCCATGCGAATATCGCGCATGGCCGAAGTAATATCGGCCTCGGTCAGCTTGCCCTTGCCGCGCAGGCGGTCAAATGTGTCGTTGAGGCGATCGCTCAGGGAATCAAACACTAGTCACTCCTTAATTGGACTCGCCCACCAGGGCGCGGCAGAAATCTTTGGCATTGAACTCCTGCAGATCATCGACCTGCTCGCCCACGCCCACGCGCAGGATCGGGAGCTTGAGTTTCTCGGCCACGGCCATGGCGATACCGCCCTTAGCCGTGCCGTCGAGCTTAGTCATGATAATACCGTCCAGGCCCAGCGCCTCGTTAAACTCGAGCGCCTGGTTCAGACCGTTTTGGCCCGTCGCGGCGTCGATCACAAGCACGACCGAAACCGGCATGGGACCGGCGGCCATATTGGCGGCGCGCTTACGGGTCACATTGACCACCTTGGCAAGCTCGCGCATGAGCTCAGGGCTCGTGTGCAGACGGCCGGCGGTATCGATAAGCACCAGGTCGCTGCCGCGCTTGTCGGCCTCGTCGAGCACGTCGTAGCAAACACTTGCCGGGTCGGAGCCGCGGTCGCGCTTGATAACCGGTACGCCGGCACGCTGCCCCCACACATCGAGCTGCTCGATGGCGGCGGCGCGGAAGGTGTCGGCCGAACCGATCACCACGTTCTTGCCGCGGGCGGCCATGGCGCTCGCGATCTTACCGACCGTCGTGGTCTTGCCGGCACCGTTAATGCCCACAAACAGCACGCAGCTCGGCGTATCGGAAAACGGATCGCGCTCGATGGGCACAAAGTGCTGCTCGAGCTGCTCGGCCAGGGCACGGCGAAGCTGCGGAGCGGTCTTGAGGTTCTTCTTGGCCGCGGCATCGCGTAGGTCATCGGAGACCTGAATGGCGACCTCGGCACCCATGTCACCCATAACGAGGGTGTCCTCCAAGTCCTCCCAAAAATCCTCGTCGACCTCGCCGCCAAAGTAAAAGACCTCGTTGAGGGCCTCGCGGCTGCGCTCAAGTCCGCGCGAGAGTGCGTCAAAGAATCCCATTATGCATTCACGACCTTTCCGGTTTCGCGATCGAGTTTTTGCGAGACGACGCGACTGACGCCGTCGGCTTGCATCGAGACGCCGTAGAGGACGTCAGCGTCCTCCATAGTACGGCGCTGATGCGAGATAACCAAGAGCTGCGTATCGGAACGCAACACGTCGAGTGCGCCGATAAGCTTGGACAGGTTGGCGTCATCGAGTGCCGCCTCGACCTCGTCCAGCACATAGAACGGCACCGTGCGCGTGCGGTACACAGCAAAGAGCAGGGCGAGCGCCGTCAGGCTCTTCTCGCCGCCCGACATGAGCATCATCTTGGTGATGCGCTTGCCGCGCGGCTGCGCCACGACCTCGATACCCGTCTCGGCAGGATGCTCGGGATCGGTCATCTCCAGATGAGCCTGACCGCCCGGGAAGAGCATGGCGAAGATCTCGCGGAAGTTCGCATCGACCTTCTCAAACGTCACCAGGAACGCCTTGCGCATCTTACGGTCGATAGCCACGGTGATCTTGGTGAGCGCCTTGCGCGCGCTCTCCAGATCGGCCAGCTGCTCCTCGATGTAATCGGCGCGGCGCTTGAGCTGCTCGTACTCCTCCATGGCAACTTGGTTAACGGGACCAAGGTTGTTGATCTGGCGCACAAGCTGGTTGAGTTCGCGCTCGGCGGCATCGCGGTCCGTGGGCGCCGGAAGCATGAGTGCTTCCTCGAGTACCGTGGTGCCATCGGCGGTAATGGCCTTAATGGCGGCCTCTACCTGCACCTCGAGCTTGCCACGCGCGACCTTGAACTCGTTTTGCGCGGCGGAGGCGGTATCGACTCGCTCCTTAGCGCGGGCAACCTCTGCCTTGGCATCCTCGATGGTCTTCTTGAGCGAAGCGGAGTCCGCCTCCTCCAGAGAGGCCTGGTCACGCAGGCGCGCTGCCCAATCCGACGCGCGTTCCAACAGGGCAGAATAGCGTTCGTGCATGGGGTCGACGCGCAGGCGCAGCAGCTCGAGCGAGCGCGAAGCCTGGCGTGTTCCGCGGATACGACGGTCGATGCCCTCAAGACGATGCTCAAGGTCGGGCACGCGGCCCTTCAGCGAACGCAGGCGCTCGCTCGTCTGGGCCAGGCGCACCTTGGCATCGGCGAGCTTACCGGCGGCCTCGGAATCGTCACGGCGAACGCGATCGAGCTCATCGTTGGCCTCGGCAATCTGGAGGCCCAGGTCGCTTGCCTGTGCACGCGCCTCGTCACGCGAACGGGTGAGCTCGTCAACGCGCGGGCGCGCGGCACGAACGGCCTCGGCAGCCTGCTCGCGGCGCTTGGAGATGCGCACGCGCTCGACCTCGGCATTGTTGGCGCTTTGCTCCAAGCGGCCGATCTCGGAGAGCAGCGAGCGGCGCTCGCCCTCAAGGCGGGCGATCTCTCCGGCGGCCTCAGAATCCTTGGCCCGAGCGTCCGCAAGCGCGGCAGCGGCCTCCTCCGCGCGCTGGGC
>URAQ01000040.1 GCA_900545875.1 uncultured Collinsella sp. | reverse complement strand
AGGGGGAGGTCTCGCGGCCTCCCCCTTCTTTGCGTTTACGGGCTTTTGTCTCACATAGTAGCTGTGTTTTATAACCCTCGTTTGTCGCATCTTCTGCGAACGGGCTACAATAACTTAGTCTGTGCGATATGGAGGTGAACATGGCTGAAGCTGGTATCGGCGTTGATATCGTCGAGATTTCCCGCATGAAATCAATTCTTGAAAAGACGCCGTCGTTTGCTCGGCGTGTGTTTACCGAAGAAGAGCGTGCGTATTGCGATGCATCATCGCGTCCCGCTGCTCACTATGCGAGCCGCTTTGCTTCGCGCGAGGCGGTACTTAAAGCTCTCGGCACGGGTTTTAGTCAAGGCGTGGGTCGCAAGGATGTTTCGGTTACGCGTGATAAACTCGGCAAACCGAAGGCGCTGCTTTCGGGCCGTGCTCTCGAGATCGCTCAAGAACTGGGTGTTGTTGAGGTCGCTCTTTCCATTACGCTTACAGGAGACTTGGCCGTTGCGAATGCCATCGCGATTACCGAAGATGCTCGGCCTAAGCCAAAAGAGGAAAAGGTGAGCACCAAGAAACGCGTAGCGCAGACATTTAAAGAGGCTCGCTCTGTTTTAGATGAGCTTGAGCAGCTGCAGAATTCAGCATTGACGGAGCACCTGGGCGATGCTTCGCAAGATACGCTAGGAGCATAGATGAAACCGGTTTTGAGTACCGAAGAAGTCGTTCGTCTCGAGGATGTCATCGAACGCGAAGGGACTTCGAAGGCCGAGCTTATGGAGCTAGCGGGTGAGTTTGCCGCCAACGAGGTCTTGAAGCTCAATCCCGATCGGGTTCTCGTTCTGGTCGGTTTTGGTAATAATGGCGGCGACGGTTGGGTTGCCGCCGATATCCTGAGCCATAAGGGTGTGGACGTGGATATCGTTTCTCCGGTTGAGCCGGATGAGATTCCTGCTGCTCTGGCACGTCATGTTGCTCGTCGTACGGCCGGCCGCGATGTGCACGTTTGCGTCGGCCCCTCGCGTGACGAACTCGAGGTTTTGATCGATAAGGCCGATGTTGTTGTCGATGCCATTTTTGGTACCGGTTTCCACGGGAATCTGCGTGCGCCGTTCTCCATTTGGATTCCTACGGTCAATGAATGCGCCGATTGTGTCGTATCCATTGATGTCCCCTCGGGCCTGAATGCAGAGACGGGCGTTGTTGATGACGACTGCATTCGTGCCGAGCGCACGGTGACGATGATTGCGCCCAAGATTGGTCTGTATAGCGCTGATGGTCCTGAGTATGCTGGCGATTTGATCTGCGGCAATCTTTACGACCGTCTTGACGAGGTCATCGATGATGTCGACCACGCCGCCGAGATTGTCGAGCCCGGTGACTTAGTTGATTACTTTGCTCCGCTACCATCGAATATCGATAAGTATTCCCGTGGCTCCGTGCTTATTGTCGCCGGATCTGCGCAATATCCTGGTGCTGCCATTATGGCGGCCAAGTCTGCAGCTCGCGCGGGTGCTGGTTACGTGGCAGTCGCGGCTCCTGACGCCTGCGCCAATCTCATTCGCATGGCACTTCCTTCGATTCCGGTCTTTGCTATTCCGTCTGATTCCCGCGGCTCCTTTGGCGCCGCTGCGCGCATGACGGTGTGCGAGATCGCAAAGAAGTACAGCTGCGTGCTGTGCGGTCCCGGTATGACGACGTCTGCCGGCGCTATGCAGGTGGTTTCGGGCTTGCTCGAGCTTGATGTACCGCTAATTTTGGACGCCGATGCACTCAACTGCCTTGCTAAGATTGCCATTGACGGTATTGATAGTAACCCCGAGATGTATCGCCGCGAGCAGCCGTTGGTTATGACGCCGCACTATCGTGAGCTTTCGCGCCTGGTTGCCGGTGACGAGGTGAACGACCTTGGTACCGCGATTGCGGCCGCGCAGAAGGTTGTCTGGGCTGCAGGCTCCGACAATCTGGTGGTCATAGCCAAGGGGCCGACGACGGCTATCTGTGGCGTTGAGCGCGTGCTGCTGCCACTCTCGGGTCCGGCTTCTCTGGCAACTGCCGGTTCGGGTGATGTTCTCGCGGGTATTTTGGCCGGCACGCTTGCCACCATGCGCGACGAGATGGATCGTTGGGAGTTGCTGTATTCGTACGCCGTCGCACTTCACAGCTATGCCGGTTTTGCCGCGGCGACGGAGTATGGTGAGAAGAGCGTCATCGCGACCGATCTTATCGACTTGATCGGTCCTGCCATGGAACTGGCGGCAAAGGATGCGCTCGAAGATCTGGGAATCATGGACGAAGGGTCGGATGACTAATCATGAATAAAGCCGATTTGACGCGCTGGTCCTGGGTCGAGATCGACCGCGGGGCGCTCCGTCGCAACACGAGGGCCTATAAGAACTTGCTGAATCCACGTCAGCGCCTGTGCTGCGTGGTCAAGGCCGATGCTTATGGTCATGGAGCAGTTGAGTGCGCCAAGATCATGTATTCGGCCGGTGCCGACATGTTTGCCGTGGCGACGGTTAACGAGGGCGTTGAGCTCCGACAGGGCGGGATTACGAAACCCATCCTCATCCTAAGCGAGCCGCCTATCGAGGCCATTCCGACGTTGCTCGAGTTTGATATCATGCCCTCGGTCTATACGTCTGACTTTGCTCTTGCGTATGGCGAATGTGCCGTCGCGGCGGGCAAGGTGGGCAAGTACCATCTTGCCATCGAGACGGGCATGAATCGTATCGGCGTTCACTACACACAGGTGCTCGACTTTGTACGCGGTATCAGTTTCCATCGCGGCATCCAGTGCGACGGCGTATTTACGCACTTTGCCACGGCCGATGAACCTTCGGGTTGGGACTACAAGCTGCAGTGCCAGCGTTTTACCGAGGCCGTTCAGGCCATTAAGGATGCGGGTTTTGAGTGCGGTATCGTGCACTGCGCCAACACGCCGTCCTCGATGCTCGACCCCTCGATGCATTTTGATATGATCCGCGCCGGCGTTGGCTTGTATGGCATGCAGCCGTGCGAGCTGAGTGGCCGCGTGATGCAGCTTGATCCCGTTATGAGCGTCCATGCGCGTGTGACGCGCGTGGCACACCCTGCGATGGGTGAGGGCGTGGGCTACGGTTTTACCTACCGCGTACCGCGTACGCGCGTTCAGATCTGCACGCTGCCGATCGGTTATGCCGATGGCCTATCGCGTACGCTTTCCAATCGTATGGATGTGCTGTATCGCGGCGAGCGTGTGCATCAGGTTGGCAATATCTGCATGGACCAGTTTATGGTCGCCATTCAGTCCAACCCGGCACACGAGATTCCCGAGGCCGAGTATGGTGACGAGATGATCATTGTCGGCCGCGATGGCGATGCCGAGATCACTATGGACGAGATGGCCCGACTGCGCGGAACGATTAACTACGAGGTCGCCTGCGGCTTTGGCATGCGTCTCGACAAGGTCTACGTGTAGGAGCCGCTATGGGCGTCATGCACATCCCCGGCCATACCCATCAGGCACCACGTGAGGTCGCACTCGAGGAAATTGAGGCCGTTCTGGGCGATTGTCACCTCTGCCAGCTCTACCAGTCGCGTCACAATATCGTGTTTGGCGTGGGAAACCCCCGCGCTCGCGTGATGTTTATTGGTGAGGCGCCGGGCCGCAATGAGGATTTGCAGGGCGAGCCCTTTGTGGGGGCGGCAGGCGAGGACCTCAACGGCATTTTGTCGCTGGCGGGCCTCAAACGCGAAGACGTCTACATTGCCAACGTGCTTAAGTGCCGCCCGCCGGGAAACCGCAATCCGCGTCCCGAGGAAGTGCTGGCTTGCTCGCCGTTTTTGCGTGAGCAGATTCGAAGCATCTGGCCCGATATTATCGTGACGCTCGGCAACCCCGCGACGCACTTTGTGCTTAAGACCGAGATTGGCATTACTAAGCTGCGCGGCAGGTTCCACCAGATGGGGCATTTTGTAGTAATGCCCACGTTCCATCCGGCAGCAGCGCTGCGCAATCCGGCGTGGCAGGAGCTGCTGGAGGAAGACTTTAAGATGCTGGGCGACTATCTGGAGCGACATCCCGCACCAGAGGACGCCTCGGAATAATAAGGAGCATATATGTCCCTGGAGCGCCTGGGGGTAGGTACTTACAAAACGACTTGCGCTGCCGATACGGAGTACTTTGGCGAGCTAATTGCACCGTGCCTTGAGGACGGCGATGTGCTCATCCTGACCGGTGGCCTGGGAGTGGGCAAAACTCACTTTACCAAGGGCGTCTCGCGCGGGCTGGGCGATGAGCATATGGTTACGAGCCCTACGTTTGCGCTCATGGCCGTTCACGATCAAGGTCGTATTCCGCTGTTTCACTTTGATCTATACCGCCTGGAGCATGCCTACGAGCTCGAGGATACGGGCATTTTCGATGTGCTGGGCTATGAGGGTGCTTGCTTGCTGGAATGGGGCGAACAATTCCAGGACGAGCTGACGGATGAGTATCTTTCGGTGACGCTCAAGCGTGATGAGGGCGACAGCGATGTGCGAACGATAACGCTCGAGGCACACGGTGACCGCGCAATGGAGCTTTCCCATTTGATTGATAAGGCTGTACAAGATGAGCTTGCATAACGACAACGCGCTGGTGGTGGCGCTCGATACCTCGACCGACATGCTTGTCTGCGCGGCAAGTTGGATTGATGGGCAGACGGGCGAGACGAAGCTCGTGAGTGGCGACCACATGTGTCGCCGTCACGCCAACGTTGAGCTCGTGAATACCGTTGATGGCGTGCTGGCTCAAGCCGGTCTGGATCGCAGCGATGTTGGTTACTACGTGGTCGGCCGCGGCCCGGGGTCGTTTACGGGTGTGCGCATCGGCATCTCCACTGCCAAGGGCCTCGCGCGCGGTGCCAATGTTCCACTGCTGGGCGTGTCGACGCTCGACGCTTGCGCTTGGACGGCGTGGAAGGCTGGCGTGCGCGGCAAGCTTGGTATCTTGGCCGATGCCATGCGCGGTGAGGTATATCCGGCACTATATATGCTGGGCGATGAGGGTCCCGAGCGTCAATTTGAGCGCGAACACGTGGTCAAGGCCGCCGTGGCGCTCGATGAGTGGCGCCGAGCAGCGGACTGGGACCAGGTTCAGCTGACCGGTGACGGTCTCGTGCGCTATGGCAAGCTGCTGGGTGAGGACGAGACCGCCCGCTGCGTGGAGCGCGACCTGTGGTGGCCTTCGGGCGAGGGCTTGCTGCTCGTGCACGCTGCGGGTGACGGCGATCCGGCTCGCGTCCTGCCGATTTACACGCGCCTTTCGGATGCCGAGGAAAACGAGCGCAAGCGTCTTGGTCTTGCCGAGAGTGCGCAGAGCGAAATTACGGGCGTTGCCGATGAGCTCGCCGGTCGTCATCTGCAGTTCCGTCCCATGGGCGCGGCGGATGCCGAGGGCGCGAGCGCGCTAGAGGCTGCCTGCTTTGAAGGTGCCGGACACGAGGCGTGGACGCCGGGCATGTTCCTGTCCGAACTGGGCGAGGACGTCGCTGCGCCGCGCAGTTGGTGGGTGGCACACGACGACGGCAAGCTGCTGGGCCTTGCCGGCGGTATGGTCGTCGACGGGGACGTGCAGATTATGGACGTTGCCGTCGATCCGACTCATCGCCGTGAGGGTATCGCCCGCAAGCTTCTGTCGCACGTGAGCTATGACGCGCAGATGCTCGGCTGCACCACGGCTTCGCTCGAGGTCGAGGACGGCAACGAGGGAGCGATCGCGCTTTATAACGCTCTGGGCTTTACCGAGGCAGGATGGCGCCGCGGCTACTATGGTGCCGGCAAGGATGCCATCGTCATGACGGCTCCGCTGCCCCTCGTGCTTCCGGTCGACAATGCTTCGCCCGAGCCGACGGCGGCAGAGCAGCGCGTATGGCCGCTGCCTGCGCCTGGGCGCTCCGAGGGGGAGCGAGCCGAAATTGAGCGCCGCCGCCTAGTGCTCGCTATCGAGAGTTCCTGCGACGAGACGGCCGTGGCGATTATCGATGCGGATGGCAATATGCTGGCCAACCAGGTGTCGACACAGATTGATTTCCATGCCCGTTTTGGCGGCGTAGTGCCCGAGATCGCTTCGCGCAAGCACGTTGAGGTTATCGTGAGTGTAGTGGATGCGGCGCTTGAGGATGCCGCAGCATCGCTTGGTCTTGAGGGTGGAGCCATTGCCCCCAGCGAGCTTGCCGCCGTGGGCGTGACACAGGGCCCGGGCCTGGTGGGCGCGCTCGTGGTTGGCGTCGCCTTCGCCAAGGGCTTTGCCTACGCTGCCGGCAAGCCGCTCGTGTGCGTCAATCATCTTGAGGGTCATCTGTTTGCCAACCTGCTGGCGCAACCCGACCTCAAACCGCCGTTTATCTTCACGCTTGTCTCGGGTGGGCACACCATGCTCGTGCACGTGAAGGCGTGGGGCGACTACGAGGTGCTCGGTGAGACGCTCGACGACGCTGTGGGCGAGGCCTTCGACAAGGTAGCCAAGGCGTTGGGTCTGGGCTATCCCGGTGGCCCCATCATTTCCAAGCTGGCCGAGACGGGCAACCCCAAGGCGATCGATTTCCCCCGTGCGCTTAACAGCAGAGGAGACTATCGCTTCTCGCTTTCGGGCCTTAAAACCGCTGTGACGCTCTACATTGAACAGGAGACCAAGGCCGGGCGCACGATTCACCTGCCCGATCTGGCAGCTTCGTTTGAGGCAGCTGTCTTTGACGTGCAGTACAAGAAGGCCAAAAACGCATTGCACGCTACCGGATGCAAGGAATACTGCATCGGTGGCGGCGTCTCGGCCAACCCGCATCTGCGCGAGATGATGATCAAGAAGCTTGGACGTCAGGGGATTCGCGTAACGGTGCCGCCCTTGTCTGCCTGTACCGATAACGCAGCCATGATCGCGGAGGTCGCTCGCCGTAAATTCGACCGAGGTGAAATCTCGCCGTTCGATGTCGACGCCGATCCGAACATGACGCTGTAGCTGGTACGGCGCGGTCCCCGGACGGAGGGGCCGGATATAAGGTTTCCTGCTCTACAGTCCTGCGCAAGACGGAAAGCACTTAATGTGCTTTCCGTCTTGCGCAGGACTGTAGAGCAGGAAAGTTCATATGCGCCGCCCGGCTCCCGCGGCTCTCAGGGGCATCTCTCATGCAAAAACTGTCGTGGGGTAAAGTCCGAGGTCAGTGGCGTTTTATACCGAGAAATTCAAAAAAAGTTGAAAATTCATTACAAATTTGCGTTGACTTTAGGTAACTAAAGTTTCATACTCCTTTTCAACCACTGGGGGATGTGAACACGCACGGATCGTTCGCATCATGATTGAAGAGGATTTCTTAGACATGTTCACGCATCAGCTAAACATTATCAGCGTAGTAATTATCTGATGCGGGTTAGCACATACAGCTAGCCCGTACGATAACGGGCGGCTGATAAAGATGAGGGCCGTCGAGCGCAACCGACGGCCCTCATTTTTATGTCTAGGAAGTTCTTTTTAGAGGAGGAAATGTAATGAACGGAGTTTTGCTCATGGTTGTGGCCGCGGCGGTGCTCGCCTGCGGCTATCTGGGCTATGGCCGATGGCTGGCCAACAAATGGGGCGTTGACAAAGAGGCCCTCACGCCGGCCAAGCGCATGAAGGACGGCAAGAGCTTCTCGCCCGTCTCCGCCTTCACCGCGTTCTCGCACCAGTTCAGCTCGATCTGCGGTGCTGGCCCTGTCACGGGTACGATCGTCGCCATGGCCTTTGGCTGGCTGCCCGTCGTGCTCTGGGTCCTCGTCGGCGGCATCTTCTTTGGTGCCGTCCACGACTTTGGTGCCCTGTACGCTTCGATGAAGAACAACGGCAAGTCGCTCGCTCAGCTCATCGAGAAGTACATCGGCAAGACCGGCCGTCGCCTGTTCCTGCTGTTCTGCTGGCTGTTCTGCATCATCGTCATCGCCGCTTTCACCGACATGGTCTGCAAGACGTTCATGTTCACCCCGGCCGTTGACGCTTCTGGTGCTGCTACCGGTGCCATCGACTTCACCAAGTCCTATGCCGCCGGCTGCGCTGGTACCATCTCCATCCTGTTCACCTTCGTCGCTATCGCCTTTGGTTGGGCCCAGAAGAAGTTCAACCTCACCGGCGCTGCCGAGTTCGTCACCGGCGTGGTCCTCATGGTTCTCATGTTCGCCGTCGGTATGCAGTTCCCGGTCTACCTGGATAAGTTCCAGTGGTTCGCCGTCGTCATGGTCTACCTGGTCTTCGCTGGCGCCATGCCCATCCAGATGCTCAAGACTCCGCGCGATTACCTCACTTCCATCATGATGATCGTCATGATCGTCTGCGCTGTCCTCGGCATCGTCGTCCTGGGCGTCAACGGTCAGGCCACTATCACCGCTCCGGTCTTTACCGGCTTCTCCACTGCCTCCGGCATGATGTTCCCGGTCCTGTTCGTCTCCGTCGCATGCGGTGCTCTCTCCGGTTTCCACAGCCTCGTTTCTTCCGGCACCTCTTCCAAGCAGGTCGAGAAGGAGCAGGACGCCGTCAAGGTCGGCTACGGCGCCATGATCGTCGAGTCCTTCGTCGGCATCCTTGCCATCATCGTCGCCGGCATCATGTTCTCCGACATGAACACCGCCGGTACCGGCGTTCTCAACGCCGGTGTCGCTTCCACCCCGTTCCAGATCTTCGCCGCTGGCATCTCCCGCGGTATGCAGGCCTTCGGTGTTGACGGCACGCTCGCTACCGTCTTTATGACCATGAACGTTTCCGCTCTGGCTCTGACCTCGCTCGACGCCGTCGCCCGCATCGCCCGCACCTCGTTCTCCGAGTTCTTTGCCCAGACCAACGATGCCCTGGCCATCGAGTCCAAGGCCGGCTACATGAAGGTCCTCGGCAACCCCTGGTTCGCCACGGTCGTTACCCTGCTTCCCGGTCTCGCCCTCGCTTTTGGTGGCTATGCCAACATCTGGCCGCTCTTTGGTGCTTCCAACCAGCTGCTCGGCGGCATGACCATGATCACCCTCGCCGTGTTCTGCAAGTGCACCGGCCGCAAGGGCTGGATGCTCTACGTGCCCGTCGCCTTCCTGCTCTGCTGCACCTTCACCTCGCTGGTCCAGAGCGCCATGGGCTGCATGACCGCCGTCCAGGCCTACGGTTTCTTCGGTACCATCCCGGCTACTGCCACCACGGCCGCCGTCTCCGTCGCCGCCACCAAGGGCCTGCAGCTCGTCTTCGCCGTCCTGCTGATGGTCCTGGGTCTCATCGTCGCCGTCAACTGCCTCAAGGAGTTCTTCGGCAAGGAGGCTGGCTCCATGCCCGACGAGGAGCCCGAGTGGTCCGAGATGGGCAAGGCCGAGTACGGCCGCGCCGCTGCCGCCGAGGCTCCTGTCGACGCCGAGGCTGCCAAGGCCTAGTCAGCTTGATGGGCTAGCCGTTCCATCCATATGACTCGGAAAGACCGGGTCCGCAACGACGCGGACTCGGTCTTTTTTCATGCAAAAGCGGGCGACGCCCGAGTGTTCTCGCAGATGTTTTGCGTGGATAAGGGCGCGCGTTGTACCATATAAACGTATATGTGTACATATGAAAGGGGCCCCGTGGCCAAGACGGTATATTCCGATAACCAAAATAATGTCGATGCCCTGGCTGAACGTCTGAGCAGCCAGACGTCGCTTTCTGCCGAGCGTGCCAAGCTGGTTGCCTACGACCTGCTCTGCCGCAAGGCGCTCAAGATTAAGTCGAGTGCGCTGGCGCAAATTTTCCGCTCCGTCGATAAGGAATGTGACACCAAGGCGATGCGCGATGAACTTATCGCGGCAAATATCGTGACCAAGATCGAGGGTAGCGGCATTAACGGGCGCCCGGCGTTCTATACCATCAATGCCGAGATCCGCGATGCCCAGGAGCAGCCTGCCGAGTCCGTCGAGGATTTTGTCGTCGAGGATTCCGCTGACGTGCCTGCTGTGGAAGAAACTGCTCCGCGTGAGCATGTCGATACCGATGAGTTGCTCGATGAGAACGTCGTGCGTGCCTTTACGGCCAAGGCAGGACGCGGCGGTTTTGGCGGGGGTGGCAAGCGCGATGCGCAGCGCCGCGCCCAGCAGGAGCGCTTCCGTCGCGCCGTTGCTCAAAAGGGTGAGACGGATGCCGAGACTGTTGAGACCGAGGCTGCTGCCGAGTCGCAGAAGCCCACGAAGGAGCAAAAGCCCGTGGAGGCCCAAGAGCCCAAGCGCCGTCGCGGTGCTCACTTTAAGGCTGCACAGCAGGATGCCGCGCGTGAGGCTGAAGAGTCTTCTGAGGTTGCAGACGATGTTGAGGAGTCTGCCAAGAAGGCTCCGGGTTCGTGTCGTCCCGGACGTGGTTTTGCGGGGCGCGCGTATCCCGTAAGGCGTCAGGAGAAGAGCGAGCCGGCTTCGACCACTCAGACCGAGAAGACCGAGCAAACCGAGAAAACCGTTGAGCCGGCGGCTCGCGAGCAGCAGCCTTCCGAGTCGCAGTCTGCGGCTGGCACCGAGGTCAAAGCTCAACAGTCCGCCGATAAGCAGGCGGGGG
>URAQ01000039.1 GCA_900545875.1 uncultured Collinsella sp. | reverse complement strand
GACGGAAAGCACATTAAGTGCTTTCCTTTGCGTGCGGAACTCGCGACAAACTTAACCCCCGCCCTCAGCCCCGGAGACCCTCCCTGCCGTCACATTGTTCAATCAGTTTTGCGGGCGTGCGCCGCTGCGCGGCTAGCCCGCATGCTCCTCAACGGGGTTGGTCTGATGGATCTTGTTGAACTTCCGCCTTTGGCTCAAAGAAAAACGGGGGACGCATCTGCATCCCCCGTTTTTGTTGCGGTTAGTCTAGGTCAATAAACTTGGTGCTTAGGATCTTGCCGTCTTTGACGAGCATTCTGGCCATGGTGGGGCC
Organism: uncultured Collinsella sp.; assembly: GCA_900545875.1. Classification (GTDB taxonomy): domain Bacteria; phylum Actinomycetota; class Coriobacteriia; order Coriobacteriales; family Coriobacteriaceae; genus Collinsella. The sequence continues at coordinate 10,207 of URAQ01000039.1, read as the reverse complement.
TCGGGTGCCTCTGGGGTAGCTGGCGCTGCCCGGGTTGAGAACTAAGCAGCGGCCCACTTGGGCTTCTTTGGTTACGTGGGTGTGGCCGTTGATGGCTACGTCTACGGATCCCACCGGAAGGTCTTCGCGGTAGTGGGCTACGGCGAATTTAAGGCCTTCGTAGGTAAAGAGCGCAAGACGGTCTACATCGGGGCCGTAGTCGCGGTAGTAATCGTTGTTACCCAGTACGGCCCGCACGGGGGCGATGGTGCATAGGTGCTCGTAGTCCATCTCTGACGTGAGGTCGCCGGCGTGGATAATCAGGTCTGCGCCCTCAAGCTCATCCAGGAGCGCAGGCGATAAATAGCCGTGGGTGTCCGAGATGATGTCGATACGCTTGGCGCGTGCACTGTTCATGGGATCCCTTCCGCAAAAAACGATTCGGCAGATACATACAAAAAGGCCCCACGCCTCCGCAGACGATAGGTCTACAGGGCTGCGGGGCCAGTGTGCTAGAGACTCAGGGCCTTCTTAAGCGGCACGACGCGGCGGCGCGAAACCGGCACGCGTTCGTCGACGCCCGTAATGCCCAGCTGGATGGCGCCCGAGGGCACCGTCTCCACATCCGTGACGCACGCCAAGTTGACGATATAGCGGCGGTGAACACGGAAGAAGCCAAAGTCGCAGAGCTTGGCCTCAAACTGCGCCAGCGAGGTCGTCGACAAAAAGCGATCATCGACGGTATAGATGCAGGAGTAATCGTCCTTGGCCATGATAAAGCGAATGTCGTCCACGGGAATGAGCACCTTGCGGCCGCCCTTTTCCACCGGGATACGCTCGATGGTCACCTTGCTGTCCGTAACCGGCTTGGCGCGTTGCATGACCTTCTCGATCGCGCGATCCAAGCGAGCTTCTTCGACCGGCTTCATCAGATAATCGACGGCATCCACGTCGAATGCCTCGACCGCATGGTCACTATACGCAGTCACAAACACGATCGCCGGCGGATTTTTGAGCTTATGCAGCGCCTCGGCAAGTTGCAGGCCCGAGGCACCGGGCATCGAGATATCGAGAAACACGACATCCACGCGACTTTCCATAAGCATCTCGATGGCGGAGCGGACGCTCGACGCCTCCGTGATCGTGCCGATCTTGCCCGTTTGCTCGAGCAGGAAGCGAAGCTCCGAGCGAGCCGGCGCCTCATCATCCACAATCATCGCACGCAGCATAGGGATAAAACCTTTCGTCAACTAACTACGCCGGGCATCCGTCGCATGACGTTGAGCCCGTAGCCTTTTATTTTACTCTTGAATGTCAAAGATGCTCTCTGACAAATCAAGATGAAGGAGCACTTTGGTGCCCTTGCCCGGCGCCGATTCGACACGCGTATAGGAGTGCGGCCCATAAAAGCGATGGATGCGCTCCGAAATATTGTGCATGGCCACACCGGCGCCGCCACCCTGGGGAGAGCTGGCGTCGGGACGGGCAGAGCGCTCGTCAAACAGTCTGGCGGCGGTACCCTCATCCATGCCCACGCCATTATCGGCCACGGCAATCAAGATTGCATCCTCGCCGTCTTGGTGAACGGTCACGTCGATCCTCAGGGCGTCGTCATCGCCCATACCATGACGCACGGCGTTCTCGACAATCGGCTGGATCACGAACGCCGGCACCAGCGTATCTTCCACGTCCTCGGACACATCGAACGTCGCAAGCACGCGATCCTCGCCAAAGCGGGCCTTCTCAAAGGTAAGGTAGCGCTTGGTCTGTGCGACCTCGCGCGAGACCGGAATAAGCGATCCCGAGTTGTCGAGCGTGGCACGATAGAACGATGAGAACTCACGAAGCAGTTCGCGGGCCCGCAGCGGGTCGGTGCGCGTAAACGATGCAATGGTGTTCAGCGTGTTGAACAGGAAGTGCGGGTTAATCTGCGCCTGCAGCGCACGCACCTCGGCGCGCGCCGTGAGTTCCTTTTGCACCTCGAGCTCGTGGATGGCGAGCTGCGTGGACAAGATCTCGGCAAAGCCCGAGGCAAGCGCATACTGGGTACGGTCGACGGCGCGCGGGGTCTTGTAGTAGAACTTGAGCGTGCCGACGGTACGATCGCCCACCTTGATGGGGGCGATAATGCCGGCGGGGACTTGGTTGTGCGAGCCGTCCGAGCCCACGACATCCACCATACGGTTGAACGACTGCACGATGCCATGTTCGATAACGTAGCGTGTGGCAAGCGTGTGGATGGGAGTATCGGGCAGCAGTTTTTCCTCAAACTCGCCCGCGCAGGCAAGCACGTTGTCCTCGTCGGTGATGGCCACCGTCATGGCGCGCGTCTCGGGCAAAATGCGCCGGCACACCAAACGCGCCGACTCCTGCGTCAGACCGCCCTTAATGTCCTCGAGCATGGCCGAGGCCACCGAGAGCGTCTCCTCGGTGTACTGGGAGCGCACCGAATCGGGGTTGAGCGTCAAAAAGATAAAGATGCACAGAAAGATGCACAGCAGCGCGCAGGCAATCACCGTGGCGATCGGCTCGATACCGGTCACCAAGGCAAAAATAAAGTACACCAGCACACAAATGGCGCAGGCAACGGCAATGATGCGAAAGATTGATATTGAACTATCGCGCTGGGCGCGGCGGTCGATCATTCGGCCCCCTCCAGGATACTGATCAGTTGTGCGTCACGCCAAAGCCCGTCCATGATCTTGGGCCAAAAGCTCTGGAAACGCAGGTAGCTTGCAGCGTTTTGGCGCGCATAGGCCTTTGCCTCGTCGATACCATGGCGCCAGATGCGCAGGTAGCCCTCATGCTCGCGGGTAAACACGCTGCGGACCATAGCGGTCTTGCGCACGCGGTCGTCGAGCTCGCGCGAAATCCACGGGCCCGGGTAGGGCATGAGCGATGCCGCCGTAACGGGAATGAGCTCCTTTTGATGCGCGGCGAATGTCAACTTGGCCCGTTCGTAGTACCAACGGTATACATCCTGCATAAAGCGCGGTGAGCGCTTTTCGGACTCCGGAGGCAGATGGCGCACGGTCCACTCGTTATCGAACCACACGTCGTAGCCAAACATGCGCATGTTAAAGAGGTAATCCAAGTCCTCGCCGCGGGTGATAAACGGGTCAAAGGCCACACGCGTAAAGGCGCGGGCGTGCAGGGCCATCAGGCCGCCGCACACGTAGTTGGAGCGCGAGATGCGGGTGCCCGAAAGCGCCTTTTTCATCCAACGGTTGAACTCGATGCGCTTGGTCCACCAACGATGGCAGATGCCCGCCTTGTCCGTGGGAGCCAGCGGCGAGCCGTCGCGATCGTAGAAATAGCCGCTCTTGACCAAGATCGGCAAGCCCTGACGTGTCTGCTGCCCCAACGCATAGGTCGCGCGCTTCATAAAGTCGGCGTCGATGACAGTCTCATCGTCATCCAAAAAGATAACCGCGTCATGCCCCAGCACAGCGGCACAGGCTAGCCCCATGTTGCGGATGGCACCGTAGCCTCGCAGGCTCACGCACTCGCCCGAACCCTTGGGCGCGATCTGAGCAACCCGGTCTGCAATGCGCGAGGCCTGGGTGTTGGTGACAACGGTGACCTTGAGCGTGGGATGCGCGTCGACAATCTCGTGCACGCGCAGCGACACATCGGCTGTGGCAGAAACGGGACAGACCACCAAAAGGATGATGCGCGGGATGTCACGTACCTGCTCAAGCGAGGCCAGGCAGCGGTCGAGTTCGGGATTGTCGGCGTTGAGTCGCGTCGAATGGTCATAGGTGCCAGGGGCGTTTGCGCAAGCGTCATCGCCCGCCCAATACGTTGGAATCACGACTGTGGCGTTCATGCCTTACCCTCCCTGCAACACAAAAACGGGACGCCGCCAAACACAGGCGACGCCCCGCGACCTAGCTGATTCCATCATACCCACTTGGGCAAATCATTGCTCGCAAGTCGCAATGTTTATTGCGGATAACCCCAAAAGAGTACCGTGGACAGGCACAATAGCCGCTCGCTCCTATGCGGCATGCTCTGCCGCCCGAGTCATGCGGGACAGGCGGACCAGCAGCATAAAGCCAACGACCAGCAGCACGCCAATGGAAAGGACGCCCAGCGACGGGTTGCCGGTCAGCGAGGTGACGACCGACACCAGGAAGGTGCCCATAACGCTTGCATAACGACCAAAGATGTCAAAGAAGCCGTAGTACTCGTTGGATTTTTCCTTGGGGATAATGCGGCCAAAGTAGCTACGGCTGAGCGCCTGCACGCCGCCCTGGAACAGGCCGACCATAATGGCAAGCACCCAAAACTCAAAGGCGGTCTTTAGGAAGAACGCGGCGAACAGCACAATGCCCATATAGGCGGCGACTGCCACCAAGATCATGTTGAGCGTGCCCACGCGGCCGGCGAGCTTGCCGTAGATGATGGCGGACGGAAAGGCCACGAACTGCGTGACGAGCAGCGCCAGGACCAACTGGGTCGAATCGATGCCCAAGGCCGATCCGTAGCTGGTTGCCATGGAAATGACCGTGTGCACACCGTCGATATAGAAGAAGAACGCGATCATGTAGACCAGCACGGTCTTGTTGTGGGCGATCTCGCGCATGGTGTGTCCGACCTCGGAGAACACACCGCCCACGATGTGGCCGATGGTGTCCTCGGGACCGCGCTCGCGACCGTACTTTTGCTTATAGGTGCGAATGAGCGGCAGAGTAAAGATGAGCCACCAGGCACCAGTGATGATAAACGACAGACGCGTTGCCAGCATGGTGGGGACGCCAAGAGCGGGGCCGCCCATGATGAGCGCCAGGCAGATGACGAACGGCACGGTGGAACCGATGTAGCCCCAGGCATAGCCCGAGCTGGACACGGCGTCCATGCGCTCGTCGGTGGTAATGTCGGGCAGCATGGCGTCGTAGAACGTCATAGAAGAGTTAAGGCCGATGGTGCACAGCACGTACACGGTCAAAAATGCCATGGCGGACATTGGGATAGCCTGCGCCAAGCAAAGCACCAGGCCCGTGAGGAAGAAGCCCAAGAAGAACTTGATCTTGTTGCCGGCGTAGTCGGCAAGCGCGCCCAGAACGGGCATGAGCATGGCGATGACCAGCGAGGCGATCGTCTGCGCATTGCCCCAAGCGACCACCAGGTCGGCCGAGGAAGCGCCGGTATTGATGGCGTTAAAGTAAATGGGCACCACCGAGGTATTGAGCAGCACGAGGGCCGAATTGCCCACATCGTACATAACCCAGTTACGCTCGAGCTTGGTGTATTTCATGGACAGGGACCCTTCGTATTTGCCCGATATGCAGTTAGTTCATCGTACCCCAATTGTCCAGAACCGCCGGTAAGGATTCGGCAAAGGGGCACGCACGAGCCCTATTCCTCGCGGTCGAACTCCTCATCGGCTTCGAGCACGCGACCGCTGTAGTTGACGTGACTGGTCACGGCATCCATGTCACCGGTCTCGATAAAACGTGCGACCGTGCACTCGTAATCGACCAGCGCGCGATCAAAGACCTCGGGGAAACTCTCGTTCGAGACCTCGTCGGTAAAGGGATTCTTCCATGTCAGATGGCCCAGGTTACCGGTGCGCTCGGGCAGCTCCGTCGTCACGCGATGGGCAAGGCCGTCGAGCAGCGAGTAGTCGTGCACCAAGCCCTCAACCAGCGAGATCGCGCGCGTCTTTACGGAGCCGGCCGGCTCAATCGCGCGGTAAAGTCGCTGCATATTGGCAACGGCGGCACCGTACTCCCCCGCCGGAATGTCAATGCCGTACACGCGTCCGGCAACATAGCTCATCAGCACGCCGGCCACGCGATTGATGCGATCGGTGGTGACGATCTCGCCCGCCGGCGGGTAATCGTCGACCGTAGCGCCGGCGCGTTTAAGCTGCAGCATCAGTACATCCAGGTCGCTCTCGATCACGGCATGGACCTGACTGCTCGAATCCTCAAGCTCTGAATCGGACTCCACGATGCCAAACTGCTGCTCATAGACAAAGGGATGGGCGTTGCGGTCGAGCACGTAATGAGACAGCAGGCCCAGCGCAAAGGCACGACCCAAGCTGGCGTCGCGCGGCAGCAGATGCGACACGCCGTCGCGCAGGCACGCGAACTGGCGAGACATGCGCGACCGATGCATGACCTGCGCCAGCAGCGTGCAGTCGGAAACACGCGGTGTCAGAATGTGAAAGAAAAACGGGTCGGGGCCTTGGTTGCCCAAGATAAAGGCAATGCGCTCTTCATCGGACGTGATGACGCCCTGTGGAAGACGGTCGATGCTTTCCTCGCCAAACAGATGATGGGTGATAAGCGCGGGCATAATGATCCTTTCGATTTCATTCGATGCCACCCATTATGCCCACCGCGCGCCCATGCCAAACCTGCGATGGTAAACGACGGCACGCAAGCCTCTTACGCAAGCCCCAGGTGCGCCTTAACCTCGGCAGCACGACGACGGGACACGGGCACCGTCGAGGTTACGCGATCGAGCCTGAGCTCCATAAGACCCGTGGAACCAATCTCGACATTGTGCACGTCTTCCAAATTGACCAGATAGCTGCGGTGGACACGGATAAAGCCCTCGGAGGCCAAGCGCCGCTCGAGCGATGAAATCGACTCGTTAATCAGATATGTTCCCTCGGCGCAGACGGCGTTGCAAAAATCGGCGCGCGCCTCAAAGTAGCAGACATCCGCCACGGGAATGAACACCTTTTTACCCCCACGATCCACCGTCAGGCGCAAAGGCTGGCGCGGAGCATGGACGACGCGGCGGGCGCCCAGGGCGGCCTCGATCTTGTCGAGCGCCTTTGACAGACGGGCATCCTCGACCGGTTTGACGATGTAATCGACCGCATCGAGGTTATACGCATCGGCGGCAAACTCGGCAAACGCCGTCACAAACACAACCACCGGCGGCGTCTTTAGGTTCTGCAGCGTCTCGGCAAGCTCAATTCCCGAGCGACCGGGCATGGTAATGTCTAAAAACAACACGTCGGGCTTGTTCGACAGAATCGACTCCACGGCTTCGGTGACATTGCCCGCCTCGGCAATCTGACCCACACGCGTATCCTTTTCCAACAGATAGCGTAGCTCAGCCCTAATGGGAGGCTCGTCATCAACCACCAAGATGTTCCAGCCTTCGGACATATGTGCTTCCCCTCTTTTTCTCTCAATCCAACCGCGTGCTACGCCGTCAACGGTGCCGGCTCATGCGGCTCGCCGTTCAGCTCGACGATGACCTGCGTTCCCACGCCCTCCTGGGACTTCACGCGCATGCCGGAATCTTCTCCGTAAAAGAAATGGATGCGCTGAAGCACGTTGAAGAGCGCCAGGCCGCAACCTCGCTTGACGGAGCCGTCGGCGGTAATGCTCTCGGGCTCCTCTCGGCGATGCTGCTCAAACAGATGCGCGCAGACCTCTTCGCTCATACCGATGCCATCGTCCTCGACGATGATCTCCAAACCGTCATCGGTCTCGAAAGCCCTAACATGAATAGAAAGCGGCTCGGTCTCGCGCTGCGCGTGCTTGATGCAGTTTTCGAGCAACGGCTGCAAGATAAACGGCGGCACCATGCAATCGCGCACCTCAAAGTCGATATCGACCGAGACGCGCAGACGGCCGTCGCCATAACGAGCCTGCATAAGATTGATATAGCGAGTGCCCTGCTCCACCTCGTGCTCGAGCGTTGTGAGGGTATCGGAATCAGAAAGCGTCTGACGGTAGTAGTTGGAAAAGTCGATCAGCAGCGACCTGGCCTTGTCCGGCTCGGTACGTACGAGCGACACGATGGTGCTGATGGTATTGAATAGAAAATGAGGATCGACCTGCGATTGCAAGGCGCGCAGCTCCACGCGGGCCGTAAGCTCGTCCTGGCGCTCGAGCTCAAAGCTTGCAAGCTGCGTGGAAATGAGGTCGGCAAAGCCCGAGGCAAGCGCCGTCTGGCGCATATCGATGCTGCTCAGGCGGGGGTAATACAGCTCGAGCGTGCCCACGCAATGCCCGCGCACGGTAAGCGGCGCGACAATGCCGGCGCGCAGGCGGGGAAAATAGCCGCCCGTCTCATTGGAGGCGTCACGCGAAAACACGCTCTGCTCACCGCTGTTGATCACGTTGAGCGTAGTCCGCAGTACCACCGGGGTGCCCGCGGGGCATTTTGCCGAGTCCTCGCCCCAGCTCGCCAACACCTGCCTGCCGTCGGTAAAGCAGATGGCAGAGGCGATAGTTTCGGACAGGATGATCTTAGAGGCGCCCAGGGCAGCTTCGGGCGTAAGGCCGCGCGACGTGTAGGCGAATATTTTTGATGCGATGGCGAGCGTACGGTCGGTTGCGCTCGATGTGAGGTCGTCGGGGACCACAAAGACGTACGAGAAGAAGAAGCACAGCATGACCAAGCCGGCAATGACGACAACGGCCGGAACGGGATTGGGATTATCGGTTAGATCCCAGATGAGTAGCAGGATAAGCAGTGGAACGACAATACCGAGCAAGATGGCTTGAACCACATGCTGAGCGGTACGAAAGACCTTGGTAGAGTTGTAGCTCTTGCCCAGAATCAGCCTATTGAGATCCACTGTCATCTCCTTCTTACTGACGCACCCCATAGCAATAAAGAGGGCCGCAAGCGACCCTCTCCATTGCATTATGCAATCAAATACTGTGTTTTACATCAAGCCATCGATGAACGGTAGCTTAGGCGCTGTACTTGTTTGCCTCGCCGAAGGTGCCGCCCTCGACAATCCAGCCGTCCTTCATGATGACGTCCATGTTGTCGGTGTTGAGCACGTGGATGTCGGCGGCGACGTCACCGTTGACGACCAGCAGGTCGGCGCACTTGCCGGCCTCGATGGACCCGGTCTCGTCCTCGATGTGGCACATCTTGGCACCGTTGAGGGTGGCGCAGGTGATGGTCTCGACCGGAGTGAAGCCGATCTTGTCGACGAACTCGTACATCTCCTCGATGGAGCAGGTGCCGTACGGGGTGACGAAGGAGAAGGAGTCGGAGCCGATCGTCATGACGACGCCGCGCTTCTTGGCCTCGCGCAGGCAGTCGTAGTTGCGCTGCAGCTCCTTCTCGACCAGGGTGCCCTCGTACTTGTCGTGCAGCTCGGGAACGTAGACGGGCGGATAGGTGGCGTACCAGGTGGGCAGGAAGGCGATCGTCGGGGTGAAGAAGGTGCCCTGCTCGGCCATGAGGTCCATGGTGCGCTCGTCGATGTCGAAGCCGTGAATCAGCTGCTCGCAGCCAAAGCGGACGGAGTCGTAGGCAGCGGCGTGGTTGTTGTAGCAGTGGCTCCACACGGGGATGCCGACCATCTTTGCCTCTTCGACCACGGCCTGGATCTCCTCGGAGCAATAGTGCTGGTCGCGGCCGGAGTCCCAACGCCAGATGCCGCCACCGGTAGCCCAGATCTTGATGGCATCGGGGTTCTCGCGCAGGCGACGACGGACGGCCTTGCGCAGATCCCAAGGACCGTCGACCTGGTCGCCCCAGGGGTGCGATTCCTTGTTGAGCTCTTGGCTGCAGTGGTGGGAGTCGCCGTGGCCGGCAACGCGGCAGAAGCCAAGGCCGGTAGCCAGAACGCGCGGGCCCTTGAAGACGCCCTTGTCGATGCAGTCGCGGACCTGGATACCAAAGCGGCCAATCTCGCAGACGGTGGTGAGGCCGTGGGTGAGGCAGTCGTAGGCCTGCTTGACGGCGACGGCCTGCTTCTCGAGGAGCGGCTGCATGACCCAGTCGGTGTCATCGTCGGTGAGGTTGCCGGAGAAGTGCAGGTGGGTGTCGATGAGGCCGGGCATGACGACGCCTGCGGGCAGGCGCATCGTCTTCGCCTCGAGACCCGCGTAGCGGACTCTGGCGGCCTCGGTCGGAAGAATGTCTGCGATGCGGCCGCCCGAGAAGACGACGGTGTGATTCTCCAGAACGGTGTTTCGGGGAATGACGGGAATGACCCAGCGGGCCTCGACGAGCGTGTCGGCGGTCATGCGCAACCTCATGATTTTTGACTCGAAAACGGCGCGGGCCGACAGGGTTTCGGACGGTGTCGGGAACCTGTCGCCGTGCGGGACTTCAGCCAATTGTATTCGGGTTTGAATCGGCGAATAACTGGTAAAATAGATTGTTTGGACCGACGCGGTCACGCACGAGAGGGCGGGCAGCGAAGCGGTCGTCGCGACGGGTCTCCGGACCCTGCGCGCATCAGTCAGACAGACTTAAGGAAAGAAGAGCCGGAAGGCTTCGTCCG
>URAQ01000038.1 GCA_900545875.1 uncultured Collinsella sp. | reverse complement strand
CGCCCGCCTGATGTGGGAAGAATACCGAAGAAAGACCGGACAGAACCACCGGGAACAAAAATCCGCAAAGCAGTAACAGGACGATCGTCACAAGAACAGCCTGCTTGGTACCGTGTAGAAAATCTTTTACAGAGTCTTTCATATCGTAACGTCCTCCTTACAGTCCAATGAGGGTAAGCAGCGGATGGATGAGCATATCGATAATCTTGATGCCAATGAACGGAGTAATCACACCGCCTACGCCGTAGATCATCATATTTCTTGCCAACAGCTTTCCAGATGAAATCGGGCGGTATTTGACACCCTTCATGGCAAGAGGAATGAGGCAAGGAATAATGATTGCGTTAAAAATCAAAGCCGACAAAATTGCACTGTAGGGTGTTGCCAGATCCATGATATTCAGGACATTCATTTGCGGGATGGCAAGCATGAACATTGCCGGGATAATTGCAAAATATTTTGCAATGTCGTTTGCAATAGAGAAGGTCGTCAGGCTACCGCGGGTAATCAAGAGCTGCTTGCCAATTTCGACAACCTCGAGGATCTTCGTCGGGTCAGAGTCCAAATCGACCATGTTTGCCGCTTCCTTTGCAGCAGTTGTACCACTGTTCATTGCCAGGCCCACATTTGCCTGTGCCAGAGCCGGGGCATCGTTCGTACCGTCACCGGTCATAGCCACAATCTTGCCCTCTGCCTGTTCCTTCTTAATCACATCGATCTTATCTTCTGGCTTGCACTCTGCAATAAAACCATCTACGCCAGCCTCTTTTGCAATGGTGGCTGCTGTCAATGGGTTATCGCCCGTACACATAATGGTCTTAATACCAATGGCACGCAGGCGTTCAAAACGCTCTACCATACCGGGCTTTACAGTATCCTTGAGGTAGATCACGCCCAGGATACGATCATTTTCACACACCGTCAAAGGCGTACCGCCCAAACTGGAAATCTTGTTGACCTGCTCATGAAGATCTGCCGGGATTTTGCCCCCTTGGGCTTTTACATACTCTTCAATCGCTTCTGCCGCACCTTTGCGGATCTTTGTTCCGTTGGGAAGATCCACGCCACTCATACGAGTCTGTGCAGTAAATTCAATGAACGTAGAACCTTCCTCTTCCACGCTATTGTCCCCCATCCGGCGGGCAAGTTCCAGAGTCGATTTTCCTTCCGGCGTTGTGTCATGCAAGCTGGTCAAAGCTGCACAACGAACCAGATCGCTGCGGTTGGCGCCGCCCACCGGGAAGAAGTCAGCAGCCAGACGGTTGCCATAGGTGATCGTACCAGTCTTATCCAGAATCATCGTGTCTACGTCGCCGCAGGCTTCAACTGCCTTACCGGACATAGCGATGACGTTGAAACGAGTCACACGGTCCATACCAGCGATGCCAATGGCGGACAGCAGCGCACCAATGGTGGTGGGCGCCAGACAGACGAGCAAGGCAACGAGCGTGGTCACAGCGGTGGGGTTCGCCATACCGTTGATCCCTGCAGAGAAACTCGAGTAGCAGTACAGTGCGAGCGTCACGAGGATGAAGATGACGGACAGAGCAACCAGAAAGATCTCGAGCGCGACCTCGTTGGGGGTCTTCTTGCGGGCGGCGCCCTCGACCATGGCGATCATCTTATCCAGGAAGCTCTGGCCAGGCTCGCTGGAGATCTTGACGATGATCCAGTCGGATAGCACCGTGGTACCGCCGGTAACGGCAGAGCGGTCGCCGCCGGCCTCGCGGACCACGGGGGCGGACTCGCCGGTGATGGCGGACTCGTCAACGGAGGCAGCGCCCTCGATGACGTCGCCATCGCCGGGAATCTGCTCGCCGGCGCGTACGATCACCAGGTCGCCGCGCGTGAGCTCGGTGCCGGGAACGACGGTGAAGTGCTCCTTGTCCTCAACGGACTCGATGCGATGGGCCTCGACATCCTTCTTGGCCGCACGCAGGGAATCGGCCTGAGCCTTACCGCGGCCCTCGGCAAGCGCCTCGGCGAAGTTCGAGAACAGGTCTGTGAGCCACAGGATGACCGCGATGGCGACCACATAGTAGGTGGGCACACCCGCGTCCTGCACACCGAAGATGGAAGCGACGGCCAGGACGGAGGTCATGCCGGCGGAAAGCCACACCAGGAACATGACCGGGTTTTGAATCTGGACGCGAGGATCCAACTTGGCAAACGAGTCGCGGACCGCGCGGCCCATCATGTCTTTTTGCATAGCCATAAATCTGCGCCCTCCTTTACGCAATCATCTGGAAGAACTCGGCAACGGGGCCAAGCGCCAGGGCCGGGAAGAAGCTCAGGGCACCGATCAGCAGAACGATGAACACGAGCAGGAATACGAACATGCCGTTGGTGGTAGACAGGGTACCGGCGCTCTCGGCGACCTTACCTTTCTTGGCCAGCGAGCCGGCGATAGCCAGCGTACCGATGATGGGCATGAAGCGGGCGAACAGCATCTCGAGGCCGAGCATGACGTTGATCCAGGGAATGTTGCAGTTCATGCCTGCAAACGCCGAGCCGTTGTTGCCGCCGCATGAGGTGAAGGCATACAGCACCTCGGAGAAGCCGTGCGCGCCACCATTGTTGAGCTGGTCGGCAAGACCGGGCACCATGCAGGCGATGGCCGAACACACCAGAATGGCAAACGGAGTTGCCAGGCACAGGACAACTGCCCAGCGCATCTCGCCCGGCTCGATCTTCTTGCCCAGGAACTCAGGCGTGCGTCCGACCATGAGGCCGGCGATGAACACCGTGAGGATGGCGAAGCCGATCATGCCGTACAGGCCGCAGCCCACGCCGCCGAAGACGACCTCGCCCAGAGCCATCTGGAGCATCTGGACAAAACCGCCCAGCGGGGTGTAGGAGTCGTGCATGGAGTTAACCGAGCCGTTGGAAGCAGCCGTCGTGAAAGCGGACCAGGTGGAAGAGGAGGCGATACCGAAGCGGCTCTCCTTGCCCTCCATGTTGCCGCCAGCCTGGCCATCGGTCATCTCGATGTTGACCGCGCCGCCATCTGCCAGCTGCGGGGTGCCCGCATGCTCGTTGAGGGCGATGATGCCGGCGAAGATCACCAGCAGGATGAACATGGCGGCAAAGATGGCCTTGCCCTGCTTGGTGTTTTTGACGCCGATACCGAAGGTGAAGCAACAGGCGGCCGGGATCAGCAGCAGGCTGGTCATCTCGATGATGTTGGTGAAGGCACTGGGGTTCTCATACGGATGAGCGGAGTTCACTCCGAAGAAGCCTCCGCCGTTGGTGCCGGACTGCTTGATGGCGACCTGAGGAGCCGCGGGACCCTGGGGCAGGAACTGCTCGGTGACCACGCGCGCGCCCTCGACAACCTTGCCGTCGACCTTGACCGTGTCGCCCTCGATCTCGGCGCCGTCGATGACGCTCCAGCCGCCGTCTGCATTAGGCTGGACAGCGACGGGCTCTACGAGCTCAGCCTTCTGAGCCGGCTGGAAGTTGGAGATGACGCCACCGGCAGCCAGGCAGATGCCGAACACGAGGTTCAGCGGGATGAGCACATACAGGACGGTGCGGGTGAGGTCGACCCAGAAGGAACCCAGACCCTGCTCCTTGACCTGACGGAAGCCGCGGATCAGCGCGAACATGACCGCGATACCGGTGCCGGCGGAAACGAAGTTCTGCACGGTGAGACCCATGAACTGCACAAGGTAGGACAGGGTGGTCTCACCGGAGTAGGACTGCCAGTTGGTGTTGGTTATGAAGGAAGCAGCCGTATTGAACGACAGGTCCCATGACACACCCGGCAGGTGCTGGGGATTGCCTGGCAAGAAGGACTGAAACGCCTGGAGTGCCACAAGAGCCACGAGGCCGATCCCCGAAAAGACCAGCACGCTCGCCAGATAGCGCCTACACCCCATCTGCTCTGCCGCGTCGATGCGAAGCAGACGATAGACGCCACGCTCCACAGGAGCAATCACAGGCGACAGGAACGTATGCTCACCATCCATGATATGGGCCATGAACCGACCGAGCGGAACGGCCAGGACGACGAGCACGGCAAAGTACAAGATGTACTGAATCGCAGCGTCCATAGTTTACGAATCACTCCTCATCAGAATGTAGATGTAATAGATAAGGAGTCCAATGCAGACGACTCCGATGATGGGAATGAGGATGTCCATTTACCGCCCCTTTCACGCGCGGTCCGATGTCTCGGACGCCTGCTCTCGCAAGCGTCTGGGGACAGTAAACGCTTCTAGGGATTAAAGAGGCGTGAGGGCCGGGGCTCACGTCCTTAAGATGCCGTAAAGATGCAGGTAGAAAGCACTATTGCGGCTGCAGTGCGCCTATACTCGACCTCGCGAGCATACAGTGGCGTCCTCACCGCGTATGCACGCATGGACAACGTTTCAGAAAGGCTACGCTATGCAGCGCGACGCATCGGACACTCGCGTCAACCCAGACCTCATCCTCAAGGCAATTGAGAAAGACGAGGCCGCCGATGACGCTCGAACCAGCCGGGGACACCTCAAGATTTTCTTTGGCTACGCTGCCGGCGTAGGCAAAACCTATGCGATGCTTCAAGCCGCCCACGCCGCCAAGCGGCGAGGTGTCGACGTCGTCGCGGGATACATCGAGCCGCACGAACGTCCGGCAACTGCCCATCTTGCACAAGGGCTTGAGAACGTGCCCTGTAAACTCATCGAGCACAACGGCATTGCGCTCAGCGAGTTCGATCTAGATACGGCTATCGAACGCGCCCCTCAGCTCATCCTTGTCGACGAGCTTGCCCATACGAATGCGCCGGGGTCTCGCCACGACAAACGCTATCAAGACGTCGAGGAACTTCTACATGCGGGAATCGACGTCTATACGACCGTGAACGTTCAGCACATCGAGAGCCTAAACGACATGGTTGCATCCATCACCGGCGTTGTCGTGAGCGAACGAATCCCCGACCGTATCTTCGATGATGCCGACCAGGTCGAGCTCGTCGACATAGAGCCCGAAGACCTACTTGAGCGCCTTCGCGCCGGCCTCGTCTACCGTCCCGCACAAGCCGACCGAGCGCAACAGCATTTTTTTACCGTCGAGAACCTCACCGCACTCCGAGAAATCGCGCTGCGCCGCTGCGCCGATCGCACCGGCCACCTCACAGATGCCGCACGCGTGCTGGGAAACCGTGACTACTACACCAGGGAGCGTATCTTAGTCTGTGTCTCCCCGGCGCCGACCAATCCCCGCATCGTCCGTGCCGCCGCACGCATGGCGAAAGCGTTTCGCAGCGAGCTCGTCGCCCTGTTCGTAGAGAGCCCGCGCACGCAAGCCATGAGCGATGATGAGCGCGCCAAGCTTGCAGCCAATATCGCCCTAGCCGAGCAGCTCGGAGCACATATGGAAACCGTCTATGGCGACGACATCGCGTTTCAGATCTCCGAGTTCGCGCGCCTGTCGGGTATTTCGAAGATCGTCATGGGGCGCACGGGCGAGCGCAGCAGCGTCCGTCAGGCCCTCTTCGGCCGCAAATCTCTCGTAGAACAGCTCATAACATTCGCCCCGAACCTCGACATTTACATCATTCCAGAACAGTCGACTCCGCCCTCCCGACCCAAAGGACGCCGCCATGCGCTCGCCCTGCAGCCGCCCAGCAGCCGAAACGTGCTTCGCACGCTGGCTCTCTCTCTTGCCGCCACGGCGATCGGCACGGCTTTCCGCCATCTGGGATTTGCCGATTCCAGCATCATATCCCTCTATATCCTCACGGCCCTGCTGACCGCCGTCACCACGACGGGGCGTATCTGCACGATCGTATCGAGCGTGCTCTCTGTAGTGCTTTACAACTTCTGTTTCGTCACGCCTCTGTTTTCGCTCGCCAGCTACGACCGAAGCTATCTGGTCACGTTCGGCATCATGTTCGCCACCGCTATGGTCGCCGGCGAGTTAACTGCGCGCATCGCCGACAACGCCCGTACATCCGCCGAGAACGCATTCAAAACGCGCGTACTCCTCGAAACGAACCAGCTCTTGCAGCAAGCCCATAGCGCGGAGGAGTGCGCCCGCGTCGCCATGAACCAACTCGTCAAACTGCTAAAACTCGACGTGGTCTTCTACCCCGCCGAACACGGCACGCTCGGCAAGGCGCTCTATGAGTCCGCTGGCACCGAAAACCGATCCGCGTCGCTGCTCACCGACTACGAGCGCGCCGTTGCAACCTGGACCTACACCAACAACAAGCGCGCGGGCGCAAGCACGCGGACCCTGCCTGAGGCGCGCTGTCTCTACCTCGCGGTTCGCACCGGCGACAAGGTATTCGGTGTCATCGGCATCGCCCTGGAGGGGCGCGAGATCGAAGCCTTCGAGCATTCGATCGTCCTATCTATCGTAGGTGAATGCGCCTTGGCGCTCGAAAGCGACCGGGCGGCGCAAGAGCGCGAAGAGGCTGCGGTCTTGGCGAAAAACGAGCAGCTGCGCGCCAACCTTTTGCGCTCCATCGGCCACGATTTGAGGACACCCCTCACGGCTATATCCGGATCTGCGGCAATCCTTCGGAAGAGCGACGAGAAGCTCAGCCTCGAACAACGCTGCGATCTTGCCGATGCCATCTACGACGACTCCCTCTGGCTTATCGATACCGTGGAGAACCTCCTCGCCATCACACGCGTCGAGGACGGCACCATTCGCCTCAACTTAACATCCGAGCTCATCGACGAGGTCATCGAGGCCGCCCTCAGCCATGTCGCCCAAGCATCGCATGGACGTGCCGTCACCATCGAGCACACTGACGACATCCTGCTGGTACGCATCGACGTCCATCTCATCATGCAGGTGCTTACGAATCTCATCATGAACGCCTTCAAATACACGCCCGAGGACTCGACTGTCACCATCAGCGCACGTCGCGAGGGTGAGTTCATCGTGGTGGACGTCGCAGACGATGGGCCGGGTGTAGCAGACTGCGACAAGCCTCATATCTTTGAGCGCTTCTTCACCTCAAGCAATACGCGGCCCGTGGATTCGCGTCGAAGCATCGGCCTTGGGCTGTCGCTCTGCCGCTCCATCGTGGAGGCGCATGGCGGCGTCATCGAAGTTCGCGACAACCACCCCCATGGGGCCGTCTTCCGTTTTACCCTGCCCGCCGAGGAGATCGAGATTCATGAATAATGCCGCTAAGCCACGCATCCTCCTGGTCGAAGATGACCTGACCGTTCAAAACCTCGTTTCGACCGCGCTTGACCTCCACGGCTATGTCGTGAGCAAGGTTTGCAACGGCCAGGCCGCCATCATGGATGCGGTGTCGCACGGCCCCAGCCTCATCATGCTCGACCTCGGCCTTCCCGACATTGACGGCATCGAGGTCATCACGAAAATCCGAAGCTGGTCGGCAGTCCCCATTATCGTCATTTCGGCGCGCACCGAAGATTCCGACAAGATTGCAGCACTTGACGCAGGGGCAGACGACTACCTCACCAAGCCCTTTTCTGTGGATGAGTTGCTCGCGCGCGTCCGTGCGAATTTGAGGCGCTCCTCGATGGCGTCGAGCGAGTCGACAGAAGCGAGCACGTTCGACAACGGTCCGCTGCATATCGACTACGCCGCAGGATACGCGACGAAAGACGGGCGCGAGCTCTCGCTCACCCCAACCGAGTACAAATTGCTCGTCCTTCTGGCGAAAAACGTCGACAAGGTGCTCACCCACACCTTCATCACCCGCGAGATATGGGGCACGAGCTGGGACAGCGATCTGGCGAGCCTGCGCGTGTTCATGCGCACCCTGCGCAAGAAGATCGAGGCAGACCCCTCTCACCCCAAGATGATTCAGACGCACATGGGTGTCGGGTACCGCATGCAGCGTCTCTAGCCCGCCTCACAAAAAAAGTTGCGGTGGAATACGGAGTAGATGAGGCTTTTGACAGCCAAAACAGTCCGTATTTCACCGCAACTGATTTAACGAGACCCCAAAATACTCTTCGACTCGCCGCGCTCTCCCTCAAATGCGCAAAGCGCCCCGCGAACGGATGCTCGCGAGGCGCTTAGATGTCTGGGCCTTACTTGATTCCGCGGCCCAAGTCTTCGGCGATTTTGTCCACGCCCTTAAGTGCGGCGCACGTCTTTTTGTTGGAGCAATGCCCCGTGCAAACGCCACCCTGAGCGCAGTCGGCGCAGGTGCCCTTGCGGTAGATGCGCACGCACACGGCGACAAACGCAATACCGATAACAGCCAGTACAACAATATCGATAGGTGCCATAGCAAGCCTCCTCTAGTTAACCATCACTTACTTTACCCCATTCTCCACCTACCAAAAAGGGACAGGTTTATTTTGGTCGGTTTTATCTGCGGAAACGCCACATCTCCCCTACCAAAAAGCCCGAGTGTCGCTGGGACACCCGGGCTCGTGGAAAGGGGCTAATCCTTATTCGGACTTACGCGGAAACTGCGGCGGAGGCAGTGTTGGTCTCGTCCTCGTCGGTCCAGACATGCTTGGGCATGGGACGGAAGATCTGGAAGAGCATCGCAACTAGCAGCACGATGGCCACAATCGTCCAGATACCAAACTGCCCAAGAACAAGCAGGTTGTAGAACTGGTTGATGAACAGGCCGATCACCCAGGCAAAGGCGCACTCGTAGCCGATGGCGATCGCAGTCCACTTGCCGGAATCCATCTGGTTGCGGATGGTGCCAATGGCGGCAAAGCACGGAGCGCACAGCAGGTTGAAGGCGCCGAAGGCAACGCAAGCGCCCATGGTGGGGAACATGCCAGCAAACGCGGTCCACAGGCTCGGGTCGGTCTCGCCCGCGTCGGCGACGGACAGCAGCGAGCCGGCGGTGGCGACGACGTTCTCCTTGGCGACGAGGCCAGAGACAGTCAGCGCGGTGGCCTGCCAGGTGCTAAAGCCGAGCGGGGCGAAGATCCAAGCGACCAGGTTGCCCAGCATGGCAAGCACGGAGTAGTCCATGAACTCCTCGGGGATGCCGTCCATCGCAGGCAGGAAGCCAAAGGAACCGTTGTAGCTACCAAAGTTGGACAGGAACCAAACCACGACAGTGGACGCGAAGATGACCGTGCCGGCCTTCTTGATAAAGGCCAAGCAGCGCTCCCACACATGCAACGCCCAAGAGCGAATCGCCGGGAAGTGGTAGGCAGGAAGCTCCATAACAAACGGCGTCGGGCGACCGGCGAAGAGCTTGGTCTTCTTGAGCATGAGGCCCGAAGCAATGACGGCAAAGACACCCAGGAAGTAGAAGAGCGGGCTGATCCACGCGGCGGTGGTGGAAGAATCGCCGATGATGGAACCCATGAGCAGGGCGATGATCGGCAGCTTGGCGCCACAGGGAATGAACGTGGTGGTCATGACCGTCATGCGGCGGTCCTTCTCGTTCTCGATGGTCTTGGTAGCCATGACGCCGGGGACGCCGCAGCCCGAGGACACGAGCATAGGAATGAAGGACTTACCGGACAGGCCAAAGCGGCGGAACACGCGGTCCATGATGAAGGCGACGCGGGCCATGTAGCCGCAGTCCTCCAGGAAGGACAGCATGACGAACAGCAGGAACATCTGCGGCACAAAGCCGAAGATGGCGCCCAGACCACCAACGATACCGTCGCAGACCAGCGAATCGACCAGGCCGCCGTCCTCGGTGCCGCCCGCCACGAGGGCGTCGTGCACCATGGTGGTGATACCCGGGACATAGGGGCCGTACTGTGCCGGGTCGACCGAGTCGGCGTCGTCACCCGCGGCCTCGACAGCCTCATCGTAAGCATCGCGGCCCTGACCGAGCACATACCAACCGTCAGTGCCAAAGAGCTGATCGTTGGTGAAGTCGGTCACCGTTCCGCCCAGGGTGGAAACGGCGATGTAGTACACGCAGAACATGATGACCACAAAGATCGGCAGGCCCAGGATACGGTTGGTAACCACACGGTCGATCTTCTCGGAAGTGCTCATCTTGGCCGGGGCCTTGGTGAGGCACTCATCGATGATGTGCGCGATGACGCCATAGCGCTCACCGGTGATGATGGACTCGGCGTCGTCATCGCAATCCTGCTCGCACTGGGCGACCAGTTGCTCCACGCGAGCAGCCTTCTCCTTGGTGAGGTTGATGAGTTTGCAGGCGTCTGCGTCACGCTCAAACAGCTTGACGGCGTAATAGCGACGCTTGTTAACGGGAACGCTCGCCGGAAGGTTGTTCTCGATGTGCGTCAGAACGTCCTCGATGGAGGAGTCGAACTTGTGCTCCGGCACCTGCCCCTTGGAAGCAGCGGACTTTTTGACCTGCTCGAACAGCTCCTTGATGCCCTTGTTCTTAAGAGCCGAGATCATCATAACCGGGCAGCCGAGCTTCTTGGAGAGCTTGTCCGTGTCGATCTTGTCGCCGTTCTTCCGCACCAGATCTATCATGTTGACCGCCACTACCACGGGCAGGCCCAGCTCGATGAGCTGGGTGGTCAGGTACAGGTTGCGCTCGATGTTGGTGCCGTCCACGATGTTGAGGATGGCGTCCGGCTTCTCATTGACCAGGTAGTTGCGGGCCACCACCTCCTCCAGCGTATAGGGGGACAGGGAGTAGATGCCAGGCAGGTCCTGGATGATGACCTCCTTGTGGC
>URAQ01000037.1 GCA_900545875.1 uncultured Collinsella sp. | reverse complement strand
CGAGTTGGCCGATGGCCACGGCCTCGCCCTTGCGGCCGAGGATGCACTTGCCCTCGCACTGGTTCTCCTGCGGGCAGACGCGGCCGCAGATGGCGGGAAGCATGGAGTCCTCGCGGATGGTATCGAGGGCGCCGCCGAAGTCCTTCTCGCGGATCTGCTCGATAAAGCGGGGGATGTTGATGTTGACGGGGCAGCCCTCAACACAGAACGGCTTCTTGCAGTTGAGGCAGCGCTCGGCCTCGGCCAGCGCCATCTCCTCGGTGAAGCCCTTGTCGACGGGGCGGAAGTCGCAGGCGCGCTCGGCAGCCGGCTCCTCGTTATCGGGGGTGCGGGGCGACTTCATATCGGCAACGAAACGACCGTTAACTAGTGGCATGCGCAGCTCTTTTCCTCATAGGCCTTGAGGGACTCGCCCTCTTCGGAACGGTAAGCGGCCTGGCGGGCACGAAGGTCATCCCAGTCGACCAGGGTGGCATCGAAGTCGGGGCCGTCGACGCAAGCGAACTTGGTCACGCCGCCCACCTCGACGCGGCAGCAGCCGCACATGCCGGTGCCGTCAACCATGATGGGGTTGAGGGACGCGGTGATGGGGGTGTCGTACTTCTGGGCGGTGAGGGTCGAGAACTTCATCATCGGAACGGGGCCGACGCAGAAGACCTGGCTCACGGCCTTGTCCTGCAGCAGGCGCTCCAGCGGAGCGGTGACAACGCCCTGCTCGCCGTAGGAGCCGTCGTCGGTGGTGATATGGATATGGTCCTCGTCGAGGAGCTCGCGGAACTGGTCCTCCATGAGCAGGAGGTCCTTGGTGCGGGCGCCCATGATGGCGTGAACCTCGTGGCCGGTCTCGACCAGGTGCTTGGCGACCGGGAAGGCAATTGCCAGGCCGACGCCGCCGCCAATGACGGCGCAGGGGCCCTCGGCCATCTCGGTGGGAACGCCCAGCGGGCCCACGACGTCGCGCAGCGACTCGCCGGCCTCGTAGGTGGAAAGCATTTCGGTGGTCTTGCCGATCACCATGAAGATGAACTCGACCCAGCCCTCGTCACCGTTCCAGCCGGCCAGGGTAAACGGGACGCGCTCGCCCGTCTCGTTGGCGCGAACCATGAGGAACTGTCCAGCGTGCGCATGCTTGGCGATTGCAGGCGCCTCGATGCGGAACTTGAACACCTTCTCCGAGAACTGCGTCTTCTCCAGGATCTTATACATAGAACCCCTCTCTTGTTAGGGCCGCCGAACCGTGCCTCCACGGAAATGGACGGTAGCCCGAATAAAACCGTACGCGCACAGGCGTTGTGCAGACATACGGTGCAAATTATACCCTCATGGACATGTCACTTACGTGTGTCTTCGGCGGTTGGGAGCAGGGTTTATCCACTTTGGCCTACCAAAGGGGGAGAGGTTTATTTTGGTCGGTTTTATCAGGTAAAACGGCAAATGGGGCCGGCCTCGGGTTGTGATGAGGCAGGCCCCCTTTGGGATGCTATGCATGTATGTCGGCGCGCGGTTGATTGCGATGCCGCAACTGGGGCGTTTCCGCAGGTAAAACCTGCCAAAATAAACCTGTTCCTAAATGATAGGTTTTAGTGCTTGCCGTTGGCGGAGGCGGCGCCGTTGACATGGTCGCGGGCATAGACCACGCCGTGCACGATCGCCAGGCCGGCGGCGTCGGCCGCGCGGGCGCAGGTGTCCTGGAAATCCTCGGCCTCGCGGGCGCGCGGCTGCTTGAGCACGTAGTCGGCGACGGCCATCTTGCCGGGAGGGTTGCCGATGCCGGTGCGGATGCGGCTGAAGTCGCGGCTGCCCATCTTGTCGATGATGGAACGCAGGCCGTTGTGACCGGCATGGCCGCCGCCCACCTTAACACGCACGTCGCCGGCGGGAATATCGAGCTCGTCGTGGATGACGAGCAGCTCCTCGGCCTTGATCTTGTACTCGCGGCAGAGTTTGGAGATGGGCCCGCCCGAGGTGTTCATGTACGACTGCGGCTTGACCAGTACAATCTGGCGCTTGCCGCCCTCTTCCTCGGGATCGTTGATGTTGATGAGCGCGACCTCGGCGCCTGCTTGGTTTTTCCAGTACGTGACGCCGGCCTGACGGGCCAGCTCGTCGATTGCTTTGAAACCAGCGTTGTGACGGGTCTCGGCATACTCCTCGCCAGGGTTGCCAAGTCCGGCAACCATGCGAATCTTAAGCGGCTGTGCAGCTGCCATGTTCATCCTTTCGTTGATTTGTCGCCTGCTATGGTGAGCGACCCTGTTGCTGCTGTCAAATGGCGGGTGATTGAGGCTGTATGAGGGCGTTTGGGCAGTCGTCAGGGTCGTCAGAAGCCGGGGTGGACAGTTAGTTCAGATTTGTATAAACCAAGAGGTCTTTGACTGTCAAAATTGGGACCGCGGAACTGCCACGGCGCTTTGGGGAGCACATTTTGCGCTATTTCAGATCTTTCGAGTCTTCAAATGAGGTGACTGGCGCCGGGATGGCGGCAAACTACCTCGATATTAGCCGTCTTTTTATACAAATCTGAACTAACTGTCCAGCCATGCTAGGTAACACTGGGTAAAAGTCTTTTAGACCGGCGCGAGGCCGATTCCGGCCCGCAGGGCGTTGAGCCAGGCAGCCTGACGCTTGCGATAACCCTTGATGCGGTAGCGGAATCGAACCCCCGCAAGTCGATGCATCGTCTGGGCGAAGGCTTCGAGTGCAACAAGGTCCTTCATTTGGTCACGATTGATAACCAGGACGTGGATACCCATGGCTTTAAGGCCATTGTTGCGATTGCCATCGTGGATGCGGGCGTTTTGAAGCTCATGTCCAATTCCGTTGTATTCGTTGTCGATTCCGGCGGCCGGGCAATATAAGTCGCAGATGGCGTAGGGGATGCCCGAGGACATGTTGACCGCAAGGGTGTCGAAATCGACACGATAGTTGAGCAGCAGGCCTCCCATGGGCAAACTGCAACACCCGAATCCGCCAAAGCGCATGGGCGCGCCCAGGACGGCGAACATCAATGATTCCGCTGGGGATGCGGATCCGGCCCGGGCGAGTTTGACAGCCGTACGAAACGAGGCGTAGGAACTACTTTTGGCAAACCGTGCGACTGCCTCGAGTTCTTCGATGGTTGTAGCGGGTTCGCATCTATAGTGTGCCTGTTCGTAGCGTGTTTCGGCTGGCTTTTCGGGTGTCGGTTGGTCGCCCTGGCAATCGAGGTCGTCCATCGCTTCGAAGCTGTTGGCCTTGGGCCACGTGTCGTCGTAGGCGATGGGGTAAGTTGCCTCGGGCGGAAGTGAGTAGGTTCCGAGCAGCTCCATAAGGAGCATCAAGGTTTTGGCGACTGATTCATTTTTGGAACAAAGCATGGCTGTCATGGCAGGAGACGTTGCGTAGATGTCGGCCTCGACGTGCATAATTGCACCTTCAGGAAGAGGAGTGGAGAGAATATGCTGAAGAAGTCGCTTGTCGGGGCGCCTGTTGTCTTCGTTTGAAACGAGAAGATCGAGCAGTTCGGAATCATCTTCATTCCAGGCGTCGAGTATCGAAAGTGCGCCAAAGTCTATCGCGTCATTGTTGGGAATGCAGCCAGCCAAGGCCTGTGCTTGCTGTTCGCTATCAACGGAGTCCCAGGGTAGGGCAGAGTACGCCCGTCGTGCGCGACGAATTGCGCGGAGGGCGGAGAGATGTGAAATCACGGTCGTCATAGCTATAACGTACTAAGTTGGCGGCAGAATGCGACCGCCATACCGTTTTTTTCGCTCAGCGGGGCGCTGCGCGCCATGAACGGCTGGGTGTTATGAAATCGGTGGAATCGGTTGAGGGGATTGCAGGAAATTGAGCTCTGCCGCGAAGGTTGACGATAGCTACTGGACAGTTAGTTCAGATACGTATAAGACGGCGGGCGTTCGAGGCGTTTCTAAGGGCTTTCTAGGGCGATTTGAGGGTAAATATGCGGCGGTCGTACTCGAAAGCGATGAGCTTTGGGCAGTATGGCGTTCGCCGGGGAGCTCAGAACGGCCTTTGGAGCTTTAAAAAAATACGTATCTGAACTAATTGTCCAGGGAAGGTTGTCGAGGGGTAGAAAAAGGGTCGGAAGCGAGCTTCCGACCCTTTAAAAACACCAAAGATGATGAGATGCACGCTGGATTACAGCGCGAAGTCGCCGCCGACGAGCGTGGAGACGGGCTCCTCGTGGTAAACGGCGGAGATGGCCTGAGCGAACTCCTCGGCGACCGAGATGGTCTTGATCTTGCCGCCGACCTCAACGGGAATGGCGTCGGTGACGAGGCACTCGACGATCGGGGCGTCGTTCAGACGCTCGATGGCCGGACCGGAGAAGATGCCGTGGGTGGCGCAGACGTAGATATCGCCAGCGCCCATAGCCTTGAGCTCCTTGACGTTGGCGCACAGGGTGCCAGCGGTGTCGATCATGTCGTCGTTGATGATGCAGGTCTTGCCCTTGATGTCACCGATGATGCCCATGACCTCGGCGGCGTTGTGGCGCGGACGGCCCTTGTGGGCGATGGCCAGGTCGCAGCCGAGCATGTCGGACAGCTTCTTGGCGGCCTTGGCACGACCCACGTCGGGGGAGACGACAACCAGGTTGTCGGTGTCGAAGTGCATGTTGTTGTAGTACTGGCCAAACAGCGGCAGCGCGGACAGGTGGTTAACCGGGATATCAAAGAAGCCCTGGATCTGGCCCTGGTGCAGGTCGAGGGTGATGATGCGGTTGACGCCGGCGCGCTCGAGCAGGTTGGCGACGAGGCGGGCGGTGATGGGCTCGCGCGGGCCGGCCTTGCGGTCCTGGCGGGCATAGCCGTAGTGGGTGATAACGGCGGTGATGGAGCGGGCGGATGCGCGCTTGGCAGCGTCGGTGGCGATGAGCAGCTCCATGAGCATGTCGTTGACGTTGCCGCCGGCCACGGACTGAATCAGGAAGACGTCGGCGCCGCGGACGGTCTCGTCGTAGCGGGCGTAAATCTCACCGTTGGCGAACTGCTTTAGCGTAAGGCCCGAAAGCTCGACCCCAAGGAACTCAGCGATCTTCTGAGCGAGGGGACGGTTGGAGGAACCGGAATACACGCGGATGGACTTGCGCATATTCTCCGACTTCTCGGGATCATTAATCGGCATTACCCTTCTCCTTTATATCGAATGCCATATAGATGCCTTGTTGCATTGTAACCGCGCGACGGGGTTAATCGGGTCTTGATAACGTCTTTACCGTCAACGGACACGAACCGACCACTCATCCGGTTGCGCAGGTCACGATAGAAAAAGGAGCCGCCCCCATGGGAACAGCTCCTTAGATGCTTGGTAAAACGTTATACCTCGTCGTCCTCGTGCAGACGGCGGCGATAATCGGCGGCCCAGCCCTCAATGTTTACCTGACGGGCACGACCCAGGCCAAGTGCGTCGGCCGGGACCGGCTCGGTGATGACGGAGCCGGCGGCCACGAGCGCGCCGTCGCCGATCTGGGCGGGCGCGACCATCATGGTGTCGGAACCGATGAAGGCATCCTTGCCGATGACGGTCTTGTGCTTGTGGACGCCGTCGTAGTTGCAGGTGATAGAGCCCGCGCCCACGTTGACGCCGGAGCCCATGGTGGTGTCGCCGATGTAGGACAGGTGCGGCACCTTGGAGCCCTCGCCGATCGTGGACTTCTTGATCTCCACATGCGTGCCGGCCTTGGAGCCGTCGAGCATGTGGGTGCCCGGGCGCAGGTAGGCGCGCGGGCCGCAGTCGACGCCGTTCTCGATGGCGGCCTCGATGGCGATGGTCTCATCGATGATGCAGCCGCTGCCGACGGTGGTGTCGGTGAGGCGGCTGTTGGGGCCGAGCTGGCACTCCTCGCCCACGGTGACGTGGCCGATCAGATGCGTCTGCGGCCACACGACGGTGTCGCGGCCGATGGTAGCGTCGGGACCGATCCAGGCCTGCGTGGGATCGATGAACGTGACGCCCTCGGCCATCCAGTGCTCGTTGATGCGGTCGCGCGCGATGGCGGTGAGCTGTGCGAGCTGGATGCGGCTGTTGACGCCCAGGCCGTCGCGGTAGTCATCGCAGTGGAAGATGGAGACTGCCTGACCATGGCCTTTGAGGATCTCGAGCATGTCGGGCAGGTAGTACTCGGATTGCGCGTTGTCGTTGCCGATCTCGTCAATGTGGGCGGCGAGCTGCGCGCCGTCAAAGGCGTAGCAGCCGGCGTTGCACTCCAGCAGCGTGGCGGCCTGCTCGGGCGTGCAGTCTTTCTGCTCGATGATGCGCTCGATCTGGCCGTCGGCGCCCAGCTTGATGCGGCCGTAGCCGAAGGGGTCGGGTGGGGTCATGGTCATGACGGTGCAGGCGAGCTCGCCGGTGGCGACGGTTTGCGCGAACTTGGCAACGGTGTCGGCGGTGATGAGGGGCAAGTCGCCGTTGAGCACGACGACGGGGCCTTGCGTGATGCCGCAGGCCTCGAGCGCGACTTTCACGGCGTGGCCGGTGCCCAGGCGCTCGGTCTGCTCAACGCACTCGACCTTGGTGGCGCTGTTGGCGTAGGTGCCGTCGATAAGGGCGCGCATCTCGTCGGCGTGGCTGCCGATGACGACCACGACGCGGCTGCAGCCGGCCTTGATGGTGGCGTCGACGATCCACTGGACCATGGGCTTGCCCAGGATCTTGTGCGAAACCTTGCAGTGGTTCGACTTCATGCGGGTGCCCTCGCCGGCAGCGAGGATAATTGCGGTTGCGTCCATGTGATCTCCTGTTACGTTATAGAGACGTGTGTTTGGAAACGATACACGGCGCAATATGATACCGCAGGCATATGATGAGCGCGTAACGATTGGCGCGCGGTGGCCGATATCGGTGCCGCCGGCGTGACGTTTGCGCTGGTTGTGCATGGTGCCGGCGGCACTGCGGCGTTGGCGTTTGAGCGAGGGGACGGGGGTGCCTGTGGACATCACGCGAGAGGAATCGGCCAGTGAGCCCGTCGAGGCGTTCTCGATGTCGCATCCGGCGGTGCCGGCGCTCTATATGGTGCTGACGCTGGGGCTCACCATGTTCTCGATGCAGCCGGTGCTGATCGCCCTGTCGCTTGCGGGCGGGCTGGCGTACGGCTTTGCGACCCGCGGCGCCGCGCGCACGCTGGGGGCGCTGCGCTGGCAGCTGCCGGTGATTTTAATTATCGCGGTGCTCAACCCGCTGTTTAGTGCCTCGGGCTCGACGGAGCTGTTCCGTATTGGCATGCGCGCGGTGTATTTGGAGAGCATGATATACGGCCTGTGCATGGGCGGGCTGTTTGTGGCGAGCGTGCTGTGGTTTGAGGCCGCGGCATCGATGCTCGGCTACGACAAGGTGCTTGCGCTGCTGGGTAACGCCGCACCGGTGGTTGCTCTCATGATTTCGATGTGCATGCGGCTGATTCCGCAGTTTTTGCGTCGTGGTCGCACCGTGTTGGCGGTGCAGGACGCGATTGATGTGCCGGGTCGCGCGCCGGCCGACCCCGTGCGTTCGCGCCTGCGGGCATCGAGCGTGCTGATGGGCTGGGGCATGGAAGACTCGCTGGAGCGCGCGGACACGATGCGCTCGCGCGGGTGGGGTGCCGCGACGCGTCGTACGACGTATGCGCGGTATCGACTGGGGCGCGGCGACGTTGCCGCGCTGGTGGGGCTTGCGCTGTTTGGCGCGGCTGCCGTGGCGGTGGCATGGACCGCGACGACACAGTATTCGTTTTATCCGCAGCTCTCGGTGCCGGCGCCGTGGCCGGGCTATGTCGTGTACGCTGCCTGGATGGTGCTGCCTTGCGCGTTGCACGCGATTGATGAGAAGAGGTTTGGCTGATGGCTCGGTTGGATAGGGGCCCGGTGTCGGGCGCTGCGTGCGGCCCGGATATGCCGGCGATTGAGGTGCGGAGCCTGAGCTTTGCCTACCCCGATGCTGATGCTGCGGTGCTCGAGGGGCTCGACTGGTCTGTTCCCCAAGGTGCATTTGCGCTGCTTGTTGGCGGTACCGGATCGGGTAAGTCGACGCTGCTGTCGCTGCTCAAGCCCGAGATCGCTCCGGCGGGCGAGCGCTCCGGCGAGCTGCGCGTGCTGGGCGAGCCCGTCGCCGACATGGATGTGCGGGCATCGGCGGAGCGCGTGGGTTATGTGTTCCAGGATCCCGAGAACCAGATCGTGTGCGAAACCGTGTGGCACGAGATGGCGTTTGGCCTGGAAAACTTGGGGCTAGCGCGTGATGAGATGCGCCGTCGCGTAGCTGAGACCAGCTATTTCTTTGGGCTGGAAGATTGGCTTCACCGCGATACTGACACGCTTTCGGGCGGTCGCAAGCAGCTGCTGTCGCTTGCGGCCGTCCTGGCGCTGCGTCCGCGTGTGCTGCTGCTCGACGAGCCCACGTCTCAGCTTGATCCGGTTGCGGAGAAGAATTTCCTGCACGCGCTGTTTCGTGTGAATCGCGAGCTGGGCTGCACGGTTGTTGTGGCGACGCATCAGCCACGCCCAATGCTCGAATACGCGACGTGTGCGTACCGGATTGAGGACGGTCGCGTGCGCGAGCTGGCGGATATGGCTTCTTTGGGACGCCGAGAATCGCTGTTTTCCGATGACATGTTGGGGTGGGGTGCCATCCGATGTGCAAATAAAGGAGTATTCAGCAGGCGTGAGGACAATTTGGGCTCTCCGGAGCCGCCCGGGGACGTATCGAGCGCGAAAAAAAGTTCGGAATTGGACAAATCGTCCGAATTTGTGGCGCAAACGTCGCTCGAGAACGGCTCGGAAGCCTTCCTGCGCACGGATGGAAGCAGAATACTCCAAAAAATGCACGGCGGGTCGGCTACCACCCTGTCGGAAGGCTGGTTTCGCTACGATCGAGCGTCCGGCTGGGTGCTGCGCGGGCTCGATGCGTCGTTTTCGGCTGGCGCGGTGCATGCGGTTGTGGGCGGTAACGGCTGCGGCAAGTCGACGATGCTTTCGGTGCTGGCCAAGACTGCCAAGCTGCAGCGTGGTCGTATGGTGCGCGGGGCGGCCTCGGCTGCGCTGCTGCCGCAGAACCCCAAGGCCCTGCTGGTTGCCGAGACGGTGCGCGACGAGCTGATGGAATGGGCCTCGACCTGCGGATATGACGAGAACTTGGCGCGGGAGCGTGCGGCGAGCTTGGGGCTGTCGGGTCTGGATGGGCGCCATCCGTACGATCTTTCGGGCGGGCAGCGTCAACTGCTTGCATTGGCAAAACTGCTGCTAATCGGCCCCGAACTGCTATTGCTCGATGAGCCCACCAAGGGTCTAGACCTGTTCAGCCGCCGCATTATCGCCCGCGCCCTGCGTGACCATGCGAAGGCTGGCGGCACCGTCATCATGGCTACGCACGATTTGGACTTTGCCGAGCAGGTAGCCGACGACGTCGCCATGATGTTTGACGGCGAGATTGCCTGCATGGAGCCCCCGGCCGACTTCTTTGCCGACAACGTGTTCTATAGGGCGTGATGGGATGACGGACTGTCGTTTCTCGCGTTTACTCACAAAACTGGAGATCCCGCTGTTGTTGGCGGTGCCGGCGGTGATGGCAGCGGCGTTGCTGGCGGGCGTTGAGCAGGCGGCGCTTGCCATGCTTGTCGTGGTGGCGCTAGTGCTTGCACTGTTCTTTGCGGGTTACGAGGCATCTCGTCCGGGTTTGCGCCAGATTATGCCCACGCTGGTGCTGGCGGCGCTGGCGGCGGCGGGGCGCATCCTGTTTGGGCCCATTCCCGACTTTAAACCGGTGAGCGCCATCGCCATTATCGCGGGGGCGACGCTTGGTCGCCGCAATGGTTTTATGGTTGGCGCGCTGGCGGCGCTGACCAGCAATTTCTTTTTTGGGCAGGGCATGTGGACGCCATGGCAGATGTATGCCTGGGGCCTGGTTGGCTATGTTGGCGGTGCGCTGGCGCATGCCGGTGCGTTCGACCGTGCGGATGGAACCGTGCGCATGCCGGCGCTGATGGCGTACGGCTTTGCTTCGGGTCTGCTGTACGGCGTGGTGATCAACGCGTACGACATTATCGGTTTTGTACAACCGCTCACGTGGGCGGGCGTCGTGGCGCGTCTTGCCACGGCAGTGCCGTTCGATATCACACACGGCCTCGCGACCTGCGTGTTCTTGGCCGCCCTCTACAAGCCTTGGTGTCGACGGATCAACCGCGTTGTCGTGAAATACGGGCTGTAGGGCTGGTTGCGCCGGGGCGTGAATCAATACTTCCGAAGTACCATTTCAAAACTATGCCGGTTTACGGGGCTAGATTAGCGTAGGCCGACCATACCGGCTTTTTTCAAAATAGAGCAAGCCGTTTACCTGAGGTTTTATTATTTCGGAATTGCGTATGGTTGGGGGTTCGCGATTCAGCCCCGTAAACCGGCATAGTTTTGGAATGGCCGGCTGGTATGACGGGCATCGTGGCCCTCAGAGAGCCAAATCGATCCGTTTTCCTCCGTCCCCAGACGTCCCCGGGGAATCAGTTGGCGGCGCTTACCACGAAACTGGCCCATCTACTACGTTTAGCTTGATACCCCCGACCATGACCGCGTTTTACGAAAAACCGCAGGCTTTCTACCTGCACTGATAATTGTTCTCGGGGGAAGCGGGCACTG
>URAQ01000036.1 GCA_900545875.1 uncultured Collinsella sp. | reverse complement strand
CCCGCCGTATGGGTTAACGCTCAAAAGCACCTTAACAGTTACAGCTTGTTAGCGATCTTCTTTGCCGTGCGCTTGACGCCGGCCACCAGGCCTCCCGCAGGATGCTCTTTTTCGTATGCCAGGCGCTTCTCGCGTTTGGCATACTCTTCGACGATGATGTCGCCGTACTCATCTTCGATCTTATCGAAGAAATCGACAGCGCCCTTAATTTCCTCAGCGGTCGGGTGTCCCTTCTGGACGCCGCCGGTGAGCTTGAACGGCCCCCACGTGTCAAAGCCGGGGCAGCCGTAGACGCCCATAAAGATGGCCTGCCTCATGCGGCAGATGCCATCGATATCTTTGCCGTACCACTTGTTTTTACCGCCGTAGGTCATAAGGCCAAACACCTTGTCCTGTGGCTGCAGCACGTTGGTGAGCACGCGTGCCATGTCCTTGTCGATCTCGGAATAATAAATGCCCGTGGCCACACCAATCAAATGGTACTCGTGCAGGTCGGGGTACTCGTTTTTACCGAGTGCCTTTACGTCGAGGGTATCGATCTCGGGATGCGCCTCGACAATGGCGTCCACGAGCTTTTTCGTGTTGCCGTGGTGGCGCGAGGCATAGAGGATGATGGTTCGCATAAGAAGGCCTTTCAGCTGTAATTGCATCAATGTCTGTATGGTACCCCGTTGCATGGCTGGGATACCGGACGTATCGATGAACGTGCGGGTTTGTCCTTTGGTCAGGGCCGAGACGGGTTCTTGCGAGCAAAAAGCAGTTGTTCGAAAGGATGGGCAATGGAATACGCTCTCTCCAACGATTCGATTTCTATTACGGTGTCCACGGCTGGTGGTTCGTTTACCTCGATTGAGGCCGGAGGTCGCGAGTATCTGTGGCAGGGCGATCCCGCCGTGTGGTCTGGCCAGGCACCGATTTGCTTCCCGATTTGCGGAGGCTTGCGCGATAACAACGCCATGACGTTTGCCGGGCATCATGTAAAGCTCGCTCGCCATGGGTTTGCGCGCAAACAGGAGTGGAAGCTGCTGAGCCAGAGCGAGAACGAGCTGGCGATGTGCCTGGCTTCGGAGGATAACGCCGCGCTGCTGAGCGATTATCCGTATCCGTTTAAGCTTGTCGCCCGTTATACGCTTGAGGGAGATGCCGTTCGCGTCTCCTATGAGGTGACCAACGAGGGAACCGAGGACATGCCGTTCTTTATCGGCGGTCATCCCGGCTTTAGGTGTCCGCTCGATGAGGGCGAGGCCTATACGGACTACGAGTTGCGCTTTGAGAAAGACGAGGCTACGGAGCTCTGCACCGCCGTTCCCTCGACCGGATTGATTGATGTGGACAGGCGCTCCAAGAACCCCATGGTGGGAAAGACGCTGCCTTTGTCGCATGAGCTCTTCGATTTTGCGGAGACCATCTTTGACGTGCTCGAGAGCCGTCAGGTCACGCTTTCCAAAAAGGACGAGGACAAGGGCGTTCGCCTGAGCTTTGAGGGCTTCCCGTACCTCATTGTGTGGAGCAAGCCCGAGGGTGATTTTGTGGCAGTTGAACCCTGGGGCGGCCTTTCGACCTGTTCCGATGAGGATGACGTGCTTGAGCACAAGCGCGGCTGCCTTATCGCCAAGCCCAAAGAAACCATCGTGCGCTCGTTCACAATCGAGATTCTGTAGTCGCATGTAGCCAATTCGTTTTGCAAGGCATAAGGAGCCTGCGAGATAAGGAGCTAGAAATGATCCTCACCGTTACGATGAACCCGTCCGTCGATACGCGCTATCAGCTCGATGAGCTCATTATCGACGACGTCAACCGCGTGACGCCCGAAAAGACCGCCGGCGGTAAGGGCCTCAACGTGGCCCGCGTCCTGGGCCAGCTGGGCGACGATGTCGTGGCAACCGGCCTGCTTGGTGGTCATATGGGCGCCTATATGGCCGAGCTCATGGATGCCAACGGCATTAAGAATGATTTTGTGCCCATCAAGGGCGAGACCCGCATTTGCCTCAATATCCTTCATGCTGGCAACCAGACCGAGTTGCTCGAGAGCGGCCCGACGATTGCCCCCGAGGAGCTCGATGCCTTTACCGCCAAGTTCGCCGAGCTTGCGAGCAAGGCCGATGTCGTTACCATCTCGGGTTCGCTGCCCCGCGGCGTCGAGGCGGACTACTACGCCAAGATCACGGGCATTGCTGAGAACGCCGGCGCCAAGGTGCTGCTCGATACCTCGGGCGCCTCGCTCGAGGCTGCGCTCAAGTCCAAGGTCAAGCCTGAGCTGGTTAAGCCTAACCTGACCGAAATTAACGGCCTTCTGGGCACGAGCTTTACCACCGACGATGTGGACGAGCTCCGTTCCGCGCTCGCCTCTGACGCCCGCTTCTCCGATATCCCCTGGGTCGTCGTATCCATGGGCGCTGCCGGCTCCGTTGGTTTCCATAACGGCCGTGCGTTCCGCGCCAAGACCCCCGATATCCCCGCCGTTAACGCTACGGGCTCTGGCGATTCGACCATTGCCGGCTTCGCGCATGCGATTGCTGCTGGCGCTGACGACGAGACGGTGCTGCGTACCGCCAACACCTGCGGCAAACTCAATGCCATGGATCCTATGACTGGTCACTTGGTCATGGACCGTTGGGACGAGGTCTACAACGGCGTTGTCGTGACCGAGCTGTAAGAGCTTGGGCGTCGGCCCCGGCATCGGTTGCTTGCTTGTGGATAGAGCCGATGACAAGTGCGGTAGCATTATGCCGGGGCGCGACGCCGATGACGTCGTGTTCGATCCCGACCTTACCCTGGTCGAGACGTATGTGGGTGGCAACAGCGTCGGTAACGCATTTGCCGAGTAGCTGCCAAAGAAACGATCCGAGAGGGGATTTAGATGATTTACGGTGCACTGGGCGATATCGAGGAATATCGCGGAATGCTCAAGGGCCTCGACGTGCTGATTGACTGGCTCGAGGAGAACGACCCGGCGCAGCTCGAGGTCGGCAGCCATCCGATTCTGGGCGACAAGGTCTTTGCGAACGTCATGGCTCCCACGACGCGTCCCGAGGCCGAGGCTCACTACGAGACGCATCAGCGCTATCACGATCTGCAGATCGACGTTGAGGGTCGCGAGGCCTTTAAGGTTGCCACGGGCAGCCTGACGCTGGTCCAGGAGTTTGACGAGAAGGACGACTACGATCTGGTCGATTCCGACGCTTCTATCGCCGGCGATCTTGCCGACGACAAGTTTGCGCTGTTCGTTGCCGGAGAGCCTCATATGCCCACGCTCGAGTTCTCGGGCGATGGTGCGCAGCCGGTCAAGAAGATCTGCTTTAAGCTGCTTGCAGACGCTTACTGGGAGGAGTAACGAGCTGCTCGGTTGAGCTGCTCGTATGCTGGCGTGATTTCCATTGAGGAGCGCGCTTGAGCCCCGTTAATCGCGGTTCCCTTGGGGATTGCGGTTGGCGGGGCTTTTTGTTGAGTAGGTGAGTTGCCGGCGGCGTTGTGCTTGGATTGGCGGATGTGCGCTCGAAATTGGCAACAAAAAAGCCGCACGAAGGCGGCTATCTTGTGCAATGGAGCCAGCGACCGGGCTCGAACCGGTGACCCCCGCTTTACGAGAGCGGTGCTCTACCAACTGAGCTACGCTGGCGGCCATGTGGTGACGCAACTGAGGCATCAACGGCTGTCTATGATACGGGACATCGCACATCCGCGCAAGGGTTCTGACGGCTTTTCTCACTTTAAATGCACTAATATTGGTGACGTGATGTCTTGCTCTTACGGGTCTCAAAGAGAATGGGGCAGCCATGGCTCAACCCAAGATTCTTCTCACACGCATCGACGACCGGTTTATTTGCGGGCAAGACATTGAGCTGTGGAACGAGGCGACTGGTTCCAACCTTGTTTTAATCGTCAACGATGAGATTGCGGCTGATTCGCGCAAGTGGGCCCCTATGAGGGTGGCGACACCCGAGGGTGTCTGGACGCGGTTTTTCTCGGTGCAAAGGACTGTCGACATCATTCATACCGCAACGCCGCGCCAATGGATTCTCATCATGGTGGCGTCGCCCACGGATGCACTCGCGCTGGTTAAGGGTGGAGTGCCGATCACCAAGATCAGCATTGGCCATATGCAGGCAGGGGAGGGCAAGCGCCCCATAACGCCCGCGGTTGCCGTGAGCGACGCAGACGTTGCTGCCCTCAAAGAACTGCAGGCGCTCGGCATAGAGCTAGAAATCCGCTATCTCCCCAGTTCCGCCCCCGACCCCATCGGCAATCTGTTCAACTGATCCCTTGGGGACGGAGGAAAACGGATCATTTTGCCCTTGCGAGGGACGCGTGCGATGCTGCCTGTCAAAAACAATGCCCATTTACTACGTTTGATCGGCTATCGCCGAGCATGTCGAATTTGAGAAAAACATAACCGCAGGTAGGCGGCTCGCGAATTTAGCAAAAACCGGTGCATGGTCGAGCATCCCGGGCTAAACGTAGTAAATGGGCATAGTTTTGATATGTCACTCATACAGTCACAGCGAAAATGAGCCCAAAAGATGAAAAAGCGCCCGTCGGCGGTGGTGCCGGCGGGCGTTGCTGTGCAATATGTCGCGTTGTGGGCCTAGTGCCTCATAAAGTGGTATTCGATCACATTGCTGTATGGGTGACCCGGGCCCACAATGCCCTGCGGGAACAGCGGCTGGTGCGGCGTGTCGGGGTACATCTCTGCCTCGAGGGCAAAGCCGGCGCCCCAGCTATAGTTGGCATCGTCCTTGGCGTGCTCGTCGCCCAGCCAATTGCCAGTGTAGAGCTGCACGCCCGGGGCGGTGGTGTAGTAGTCCAGCTCGCGGCCGGTCCACATCTCCTCGACATGCAGGGCGCGGCGCAGGTTGCGACCGTATTGATAGTCATCGATGCACAGGCAGTGGTCGTAGCCGCGTGCCTGCTTAATCTGCGGATCGTCGGCCTCCATGCCAGGCGCGACGGGGCGCAGCTCGCGAAAGTCAAACGGCGTGCCCTCGACCGGAGCAATCTCGCCGGTGGGGATGTTCTGCTCGTTGATGGGCAGGTAGTGGGCAGCGTTAGCAACAAAGAAGTGCTCACAGTCCATTCCGGCGTTATGGCCGGCAAGGTTAAAGTACGTGTGGTTGGTCATGGCCACGTAGGTGGCGCGGTCGCTCTCGCAGCCGTATTCGATACGGAAGCAGCCGGTGCGCGTCACGGTAAACACGGCCGTAAAGGTGCGGTTGCCGGGCAGGCCCAGCTCGCCATCCTCAAGCGAGGTGGTCATGCGCACGGCATTGTGGACCTCGTCGAGCTCAACATCCCATACGCGCTTGTGCAGGCCGTGCTCAAGATCGCTGTGCAGGTTGTTGACGCCCTCGTTGGCCGGCATATGCCAGTCCGTGCCGTCGATGGTGATCGTGGCGCCCGCGGTGCGGTTTGCCACGGGGCCGATGGTCGCGCCAAAGCAGGCGGGGTTGTCAAAGTAATCCTCGAGCTTATCGAAGCCCAGCACCACATCGCGCACGTTGCCGGGAATGTCGGGCACGTCGATACCAAGCACGGTGGCGCCATAGTCCATAATGCGAACGCAGATCTCGGGCCCGTTGAGGGTGTAACGATGAACGGGGGTACCGCACGGCGCGGTGCCGAAAAGCTCGGAAGTGATCATTTGGTTCCTAACATCGAGGTATTTCCGACAAACTGTAGCGCGAACAGGCGAGATTATCACTACACCCCACTAAAGCAGGGGGTATTTTTCTCAAAAAAGTGATGATTGGAGCTGTGCGGGCGTTCATTTTTGACGCGCACGGGTCTGATACAATTTGTTCGTTACTGTTTGAATTGACGTGAGCGTGGAACAGCGAGGACTCATCGTGATTAAAGCGGAGCGACAGGATAAGGTTCGGCAGCTGCTCGAGGAACAGGGAACGGTCTCGGTCAAGGAGATTTCGGATGCGTTAGGTGTCTCGGACATGACGATCCGTCGCGACCTTGAGGAGCTTGCGAGCCTAGGCGAGATCGAGCGCGTGCACGGCGGCGCCCGTAGTGCGCAGAGTCGCCCGCACGCTATGTTGCGCCATGAGTATTCGCACAGTGAAAAGCGCACTAAGCATGCCGAGGAAAAGCTGCAGATCGCGCGCCGCGCCGTTGGGCTCATCGAGGAGGGCTCGACCATCTTTTTGGGGACGGGCACTACAGTTGAGCAGATGGCCTCGATGCTGCCGGCGTTTCGCCTGCGCATTGTGACCAATTCGCTTTCGGTGTTTAACCTGCTCGAGGCGCGCGAAGACTGCGAACTGTGCCTGGTGGGCGGCGTGTACCGCCGCCGCACTGCCGCCTTTGTGGGCCCCACGGCCGAGGATACCTTGCGTGCGCTGGGCATCGATGCAGCCTTTATCGGTGCCAACGGCATTTTGGACGGCGACGTGTCTACGTCTAACATGGAAGAGGGCCGCATCCAGCAGCTCGCCTTTAGCAAGGCCGACTCGCGCTATCTGATTGCCGACTCCAGCAAGATCGGCAAGCGCGACTTCTACACCTTCTGTCGCCTGGACAGTTTGGACGCCGTGGTGTGCGAGCCGAGTATCTCGGTCGAGGACCGCGCCGCCATCGAGGAGCACACACAGGTCATCTGCTAGCTAACGCTACGGGATTGCCAACAGGCGATGCGGGAGGACTTTTACCTCCTGTCATTGTGGAAACCAGCGCGTCAGCGCTACGCAATATGACGCGCAAATGAGGACCCCACAATCAAATCGTCTCAACCTGTAACATCTAGACGTCCAAAACCGGTCTAAGTGTTACAGATTGAGACAATTCGGCGGGGTCTACCTTGTTTGTCTCGATCTGTAACGGTTAGGACTTAAAAACTCGGCTACGTGTTACAGATCGAGACAAAAGAAAAAGAACATTAGGACTTGAAAATAAAGTTTTGATAAGGGATTCGCCCAGTTAAGACGGTGCGGCAGACAATTGAGATTAGTTTGCCTCCGGAGTCGTAAGCATAATGAGTCAGTTCGATGACCGGAAGTTTTGCAACACCATAATTACTGGCTTCGGAATCGCTAAGCTGACGTGCTCTATAGCTTTCCCTAACAGATTGGATAGACTTGGACAAGTCGTCCATGATTCTGCTAAATGCCTGAAAATCTAACTGGTTATTCGGAACGCGCGACTTTGAAATGAAGAACGTATCAGCGCCTATGAAGCTGCCTTCAAGTTCGTAGGTCAATTCAAGACGCTGAATTTCATCGCGACTTTGACATCCAAATTGTTGGAGCATCATTACGGAAATTGGACGACCTGATGTGAGGCCGCCGAAATGTTTGGTGATGGCATCCGGATCAACGCCATCGCAATGGCTTGCAAAGTCAAAGTCTAAAAGTGAATTGAGCTCGCTAACGCGTTTCGGTGCAACAAACGACCCCTTACCTTGGATTCGATAGATACTTCCACGACGCTCCAGCTCACTCATGGCAAGTCGGACGGTTGTTCTGCTTACGGCGTATTCGTCGCAGAGTTCCATTTCTGTTGGAAGTTTATCGTCTGCTTGATATTCATCGACGATCTGCTTGAGCAGCGCGTCGGTGAGCTGTAAATAGAGTGGCCGTTTTTCGTGTGTATCGAGCATTAGAGCCTCAGTTTGCATGTTGGTTATACCTGATGGTTGCCTCAGTCGGGATGTAACGTGGGCAAGGTGACCTTAACGTATCACAGAGCGGCTCAGCATGACGATCTGATGCCTGTATCCACGAAGGGCTTGTCCGAGCGTGAAGATATTCTGGGGCAGGCAAATACCGTTCATGGAGTCCCCGATATGTTGGAGGTCAGCGCCGGCTGCTTTTGCTGCAAGGCCTATTTTCTTAATGGTCTCGCTGTCGCAGGAGTCTTGACTCGTCCCGTTCGCCGCCATGACGAGAACCTTCTCTTCAATTGACTTGCCTACGTTGTGGGATCGTACAAAGTCTACGATGGCGCGCAGGTCTGCTTCTTGGAAGCAAGGGACGGTGTAGGGGGCTGGTACGAGAAGGATATCGACGCCGAGGTCAACAAACTTGCGCGCAATTTCGAGCGTCATGACAGGTTCCGCAACGCCTGCTCCATGCATTTTTCCGGCTATGATCAGCCCATTGAAATGCTCTTTGGAGAGTTTGATCGAATGGGCGATTGCATCGTTGGAGACGCCAGTTCCAGGGTTGCCTGTGAGGCAAATAAAATCAAATCCGAGTTCGTTTGCCTTTTCTAAGGTCTTGGGAGAGACGCGACGACCCATGGGGATTTCCGTACGGGATTCAGACATCTCTGCCTCGTTATCAACTGGCTCCAGATTGACCCCAATGGGCCTTCCGCATGCTCGCTTCACCCAAGTGACCGGGTTTTCATTGAGATCATCTGGAATACCGGCAATAACTGGATCGAACACATCGAGCGCGTTAAACAGAAGCAGGTCGGCACCTGCGGCACGTTCGATTTCTGCATTAGTAACGCCGCCGAGAAATTGGGAAGAGGGTACGTTTTCCGCCATGATGGTACGTCCCTCGGAAGCCAGAATTGCCTGCTTTAGATCCATGGGTGACGTGGCGGCAAAATCGGATGCGGACATGTTCAGTAATCGTTTGGGCATTGTTACTTCCTTTGACTAGAACGACAGGCTTGTGACATTGTCTCTAATATTGTTACAACAATATATTCAATATGTTATATCCAATCGGTGAACGGTTGCAAGCTTATTGTATTGCTCGGAAAAAATAGCCTTTAGCTGGGAAAACCTTAAATTAATCAACTACCGTTCACCGAATAAGTATTTGAATTCTTGACATATCGACAAAGCGGAAAAAGAATTGGTTATGACAAATCGCGCAAATGATATTACATTTCGCACAAGAACGTATTCACTTACATAAGTGGATACAAACGGGGACGACGACGGTTGAGTCCGGATAAATCGTTGTGTGCCCGGGAATCATGAAAGGATGTGTTATGGACGCTATCGTCAAATTCCTTGAAAAACACCAGCCCCTCTTCGACAAAATCTCGAGGAACATTTATCTGGTGGCGATTAAGGATGGCTTTCTCTCGAATATGCCAATTGTGCTGTTCTCGAGCCTGTTCCTTCTTCTTTCGACGCTCCCTGCCTATGTAGGCATCACGCTTCCGTCTGAGGTGCTGGATTTCTTCAATAAAATCTATGCATATACCATGGGACTTCTTGGCATTATGGTGGCCGGCACCACGGCGAGCTCACTTGCCATGTCGATGAACCGTCGCATGCCTTCGGGTAAATCTCTCAACCCCACCTCGTGCATGGTTTGTGCCATGTGCGGCATGCTCTTGCTATCGGTGACGAACGATGTTGTCTCGATTGGCGGAGCAGATACATCTGTTTTTGAAACCGGCTATATGGGAACCAAGGGTTTTCTCGCTGCGTTCGTAGCCGCATTCTTGACCGTTAATATCTATAAGGTGTGCATTAGCCATAATGTGACGATCAAGCTTCCCAAAGAGGTCCCTGGCTCTATTGCGCAGAGTTTTCGCGATATCTTTGCATTTGGGTTTTCGATCCTTGCGTGCGCTTTTATCGATCTTGCGAGCCGCAAGCTGCTTGCTGTGCCGTTCGCCAATTTGGTATCCGCTCTCATCTCGCCGCTGTTCTCCGCGGTCGACACCTATCCTGGCATGGCGCTTATCGAAGGCGCGGTCGCACTTTTCCAATTTATGGGTATCCACGGTGCTTCGGTTGTCATGAGTCCGATCAATGCTGCGCTCTACGGCAATACCGTTACCAATCTTGAGGTTTTCCAAGCAGGTGGACACCCGTCAATTGCTCTTACGCAGGACTTTACAAGCTTCATCGGCGGTCTGGGCGGTTCTGGCTGCACGTTCATCGTTCCTATTATCCTGATCATGTTTATGCGTTCCAAGCAGCTTAAAGCCATGGGCAAGGCATCGATTATCCCGGTGATTTTTGGAGTTAACGAGCCCGTTATCTTCGGTATGCCGATTGTTCTCAATCCCTATATGTTCGTGCCCTTCCTAGTGGCTCCTATGGTCAACGCCATTATCGGTAAATTTTTCATTGACGTCATTGGAATGAACGCCCCCATGTATACCATGCCGTGGGCGCTTCCCGGCCCAATCGGTGCGTTCCTCACCACGGGTCTCGATCTGCGTTCTCTCGTATTGATGGCAGTGCTGTTGGTCGTTGACTTTGTGATTTACTATCCGTTCTGCAAGGCGTATGACCATCAGCTTTGTTTGGAAGAGTCTGCAAAGGAGACTGCAGGAAACTCGGATGCAGATGCTATTGCCGCACAGGAAAATGTCGCAAAAGCTCTCGAGGCGGTAAAGGACAAGGCGGAGCAGATCCGCGTGCTTGTGCTTTGCCAGGGTGCCGGCACTTCGACTCTCTTGGCAAATGCTCTTCGCGAAGGTGCCGCTGCTAAGGGTGTCGATCTGGTTTCTCAGTCCGGTGCGTACGGAAGCCACTATGAGACGATGGATCAGTACAACGTGATTGTTCTGGCGCCCCAGGCACGCATGTACTATGACGCTATGAAGGCCGATACCGATCGCCTTGGAATTAAACTGCTCACCACAAGGGGCAAGGAGTATATCGACCTTACCAACGATCCCGAAGGTGCAATTGACTGGATCGTTCAGGAGCTGGCCAAATAGTGGATGCACTCCGTCGTTAATTCGTCGGTGTATAGTACGGCCCC
>URAQ01000035.1 GCA_900545875.1 uncultured Collinsella sp. | reverse complement strand
GACGTGCTCGCGCACGCGCTTGCCGACGCCATCTTGGGTGCCTGCCGCGGGGGAGACATCGGCAAGCTGTTTCCCGACACCGACCCCGCCTATGAGGGTGCCGATTCGATGGTGTTGCTCACCCGCGTGATGGACTACGCTCGTGAGTTGGGCTTTGAGTTTGTTGATGCCGACTGCACCATTGCCTGCCAACAGCCCAAGATTACCCCGCACCGCGATGCCATGCGCGCCAACCTGGCCCATGCTCTGGGCGTCGACGTCGAAAACGTGGGCGTCGCCGCCACCACGACCGAAAAGCTCGGTTGGGAAGGCCAGGGCGAGGGAATCGGCGCCTGGGCCGTCTGCCTGCTACAGAAAACCGTTAAGGAGTAACGAATGCGTATCTACAACAGCGCTACCCATAAAAAGGAAGAGTTCCAGCCCATCGAGTCCGGCAAGGTCCGCATGTACGTGTGCGGCCCCACGGTCTACGACAACATCCACATCGGCAATGCCCGCACGTTCATCAGCTTTGACGTGATTCGTCGCTGGCTCATCGCGAGCGGCTACGAGGTCACGTTCGCCCAGAACCTCACCGATGTCGATGACAAGATCATCAAGCGCGCCAACGAGCAGGGCCGCACCGCCGCCGAGGTCGCGACGGAGTTCTCCGACAAGTTCA
This sequence comes from uncultured Collinsella sp., assembly GCA_900545875.1. GTDB lineage: Bacteria > Actinomycetota > Coriobacteriia > Coriobacteriales > Coriobacteriaceae > Collinsella. The sequence goes on along the minus strand of URAQ01000035.1, from coordinate 10,118 downwards.
TCGGCGTCATGCGCGCCGCCAACGTGCTCGATCCCGATGTGCGCCCCCGCGCCACCAAGGAGATCGGCCCTATGATCGCCATGATCAAGACGCTTATCGAGCAGGGCCATGCCTATGCTGCCGATAATGGCGATGTGTACTTTGCTGTGCGCAGCGATCCCAATTACGGCCAGGTCTCGGGCCGCAACATCGATGACCTCATGGTGGGTGCGCGCATCGAGGAGAACGAGGACAAGAACGACCCGCTCGACTTTGCTCTGTGGAAGGCCGCCAAGCCCGGCGAGCCCAGCTGGCCGAGCCCCTGGGGCGAGGGCCGTCCCGGCTGGCATACCGAGTGCGCCGCCATGGTGCACCGCTATCTGGGTACCCCGATCGATATCCACGGTGGCGGCTCCGACCTTGCTTTCCCGCATCATGAGAACGAGTGCGCCCAGGCCACCTGCGCTTGGAACCAGGGTTTCTCTAACACCTGGATGCATACGGGCATGCTGCTGGTCGACGGCGAGAAGATGTCCAAGTCGCTTGGCAACTTCTTTACGCTGGCCGAGGTCCTCGAGCAGCACTCCGCCGCGGCTCTGCGCCTGCTGATGCTGCAGACGAGCTATCGCTCGCCGCTCGATTTCTCCTGGGAGCGCCTGGAGGGTGCCGAGAACTCGCTCACGCGTATCGCCGGTACGGTCGAGAACCTGCGTTGGGCCGCGAACCACGCGACGGCCGATGCCGACGCTGCCGCGGCCGAGGCATTTGCCGCCAAGGCTGCTGAGACCCGTGCCACCTTTAAGGAGTGCATGGACGACGACTTTAACACCGCCGGTGCCATGGGTGCCGTCTTTGGCTTTGTGACCGAGTGCAACCAGTACCTGGAGCAGGCGGGCGACGCCGCCGATAAGGCTGCCGCTCTTGCCGCCGCCGATACGCTGGCCGAGCTGCTCGATACGTTTGGCGTTGAGCTCCCCGAGCCCAAGGTCGAGCTGCCGTTGGGCCTGCTAGGCGTTGCCGCCGGCCTGGTCGCCTACACGGGCGACGACGTGGACGAGGCTGCTGCCAAGATTCTCGAGGCCCGCGCCGAGGCCCGCGCCGCCAAGAACTGGGATCTGGCCGACGCCATCCGCGACCAGCTCAAGGACCTGGGCCTGACGATTGAAGATACCGCAGCCGGCACCCGTATTAAGACTCTCTAATCCCTTCGGGTTTCCCAAGCGCCCGACCTTGCCGTTCAAACCGTCGCTCGCGTACTCAAGTACGCGTCGCTCCTCTTTCACGGCAATCTCGGGCACTTGGAAAACCCGTACCGACCGCCCGAATTAATATTCATGGGCGGTCGTTTATTTTGTTTCGTTTGATAGTTGTATTTAGGAGGTCGCTTTATGGCCGACAATCGCAAGCGTGCACCGCGTGGAGGCAAGCAGGCTGCTTCTGGCTCGCGTCCGATTCGCCGCAACGACCGCGCTGCCGCTCCCAAGGGCCAGCGCGAGCGCTCCCAGGCCGCACGTCCTCAGCGCGATCGCAACCGCGACAACGTTCAGGTCCCCAAGGGCGAGTTTATCGAAGGTCGCCGTGCTGCCGCCGAGGCGCTGCGTACCGGCTTTCCCGTCAAGTGCGCGCTCATCGCCGAGGGCGGGGAGCGCGATGCCGCCCTGTCTCGTCTGGTCGACGACCTCAACGCCGCGGGTGTCCGCATTAAGTATGTGCCGCGCGCGCAGCTCGATGCACTGTCGAGCCATGGCGCTCACCAGGGCATTGCGCTCGAGGTTGGCAACTTCCCCTATGCCGATGTCGCCGATATTCTCGACCGCGCAGGCGAGGGCCCAGCACTTGTCGTGGTGCTCGACCATGTGACTGACGACGGCAACTTTGGTGCCATCGTGCGCTCCGCCGAGGTTGTGGGCGCGGCCGGCGTCATCATCGCCAACAAGCGTGCCGCCGGCGTGACCGTGGGCAGCTACAAAACTTCAGCCGGCGCCGTCATGCATCTGCCTATCGCGCAGGTGCCCAACATCGCCCGTGCCCTCGACGACCTTAAGGCCGCCGGCTTTTGGGTGGGCGGTGCCTCCGAGCACGCCGAAGGCAGTTGCTGGGATGCTCCCTTCGAGGGCCGCGTGGCGCTCGTCATGGGCTCCGAGGGCGACGGCATCTCGCGCCTGGTGCTCGAGAAATGCGACTTTTTGACCAAGCTTCCCCAGCGCGGCATGACCGAGAGCCTCAATGTTGCCCAGGCGACCACGGCGCTGTGCTTTGAGTGGCTGCGCCGCAACGCCGGCGAGCTCATGGGGGAGGAGTAGCGCATGTCCAAAAAGAACCGTGCCAAGTCCAAGGCTAAGCGCTTTGGCGAGGGCTCGGCCAAGCCGATTGTTTCGGCCGCGACCTACGGCGTGGGCGGCAATGCGTTTGCACAGGCTATCGCCGACCCAGTCTCGACGGTGCACTCCAACAAGCCCGAGCTGCTGGTTGTCGACGGCTACAACGTGATTCACTGCACGCCGCGTTACGAAAAGCTCGTCTACGACCATTCCGACGATCCGTATTCCAGCGACGTTCACGATATGGCGCGCACCGCTCTCATCAACGACGTCGCCGCCTTTGCCCAGGGCCGCTACGAGGCCGTGATCGTATTTGATGGCGCGGGCAATATCTCCAGCGAGCGCCCCAACCTACCGGCCCGCGGCGTGCGCATTGAGTTTTCGCCGACGGGTGTTTCGGCCGATACCGTGGTGCAGAAGCTCTGCATCGAGGCGCGCGAGGAAGGCCGCGCGTGCTCCGTGGTATCGAGCGACGGCACGATCCAGGCTGTCGTCATGGGCAAGGGCGTTACACGCATCTCGAGCCGTATGCTGGTGGACGAGATCAAACAGATCGATAACGACGTGCATGAGGCCGAGGAAGCACCCCAGATCAAGATGACCCTGGGCAGCCGCCTGAGCCCCGAGGCCCTGGCAAAGCTTAAGGCCCTGCGCGGGCGGTAGGGGAGTTGGCGGGGCAATGCTGCCTCGCTAACTCCATTCAGCGATGTCGATGATTCTTTCGAGGCGCCACATTAGCGCCTCTTTTAGATAAGGCAGTCTCGCTGCTAGGGCATCGTTTTTAGACAGAATCTCGATCGCCTCGTCGACAAAGCCCTCGAGTTTGTCGCCGTCAAACCAGCCCATGTCCTCGACGAGCAACATTTGTTTGGCGGGACTTGAATGAAATTGTGCGCTGGTAAAACTGTGCTCTCCCGCCCTAAGCTCCTCTAGCGATATGTTGCACCAGAGTGATGAGCCCGAATCGAAGATGGGGGCAGGTCTGCAGGCTTGCGTGTTGACGTTTCGCACAAGGCCAAAGTTACGCCAATGGCGGTCATAGTTGGCGATGATGTCGTCGCATACAATCATGCGGTCAAGGGCATCCTTGACGCCTGTCACCCCGAGCTCCTCGCAGTTTGCTACATATCGCTCGTAGTCGGTTAGCCGTTCATCTGCGTTTGCGTGCTGGTTTACATAGAACGCAGGGACATACTCTTCTTCATCAGTTAAGAAGACATCGCATGTGCTCAGGGCGGAAGTGCCCGTGCCCTCGAGCGAGTAAGGCACATAATCGCAGGCGTTTAGGATGCGACGGTGGAGCGCGGTCGCCACCAGCTCGTTATAAGGTTCCTGGTCCAGGTGCGCTCCTGCCTTATGCAGAATTCGACGTTCGCCCTCGCACGTCCAGTACTTTTGAAGATTGCCGTCCGAGGTGTTATCGGGCTTTGCGGCAGCCGCTTTTCCCTCTGGGGCAAAGGGTGCAATGGACAGCGAGACGTCATCAAAGGCGTTATTGAAGAAGTTGATATCCTCCCAGGTGAGACCGGAACCTTGGGGCCTAATCCAATACTGGTCGGATAAGGAGAGGCCGAGATTTCGCTGGACGAGTTCATCGGGAACATCGACTGCGGCTTCTGCAAGCAGGGAGGCTAGCCCAATGCGTGCGAGCGGGATACCGCGGCCGCGCCACCAGATGCGGAAGGAGTCTAGCGATATGGGGCTATTAGGGCCAAATACTCCAATAGGGGCGTGGGCGTAATCGATGTCGGCACCGATGTGGGTAAAGTCTTTTCGCGATGTACTGTAGACCAGCTGAGCGACTTCGTACGTGCGGTTCATGAGGGTGAACGCGATCTCGCTCTTACCGTGGCCGCGGCGGGGACGTCCCCCCGTTTTGGTCACAGAGCGGAGTCGCGTGTCGACGCTGTCTTTGTCGATGAGCCATACACCAGAAGCCTTGCGGGCCTCAAGTGCTCCGTTTTTTATGAGCTCCTGCACCCTGCGCGGAGTGATGCCGAGCAGCTCGGCGGCTTCTTTGGTAGTAAGCATCGCGAAACCCTTCGCCAGAACGAATAGTTTTATATATAGCAATTGTAATTAAAACTATTCGTTCTGGCGAATGGTTTTAAGATTGAGGGCGCACTGACAGAAATGAACGGGCCTGGTACGCGTTGTTGCTGGATTTTGCATATTTGTATAACGCCGTGCGGCCTGTTGCGCCCCGTCCGCAATTCCTTTATTCTTAACTCGCTTCGCGTGAAAGCGCCAAGTGTGCCAGTGTGGCGCAACGGTAGCGCAACTGATTTGTAATCAGTGGGTTGCAGGTTCGATTCCTGTCACTGGCTCCATGAGAGTTTCGGGCTCTGTCTCTATATGGGACAGGGCCCGTTTCTATTTAGGTGGTGCGCCATCGGGTTAGCGCCCATCCCGTTTTTGGTTTGTCTCGTCCTCCAGTTTGTCTAAATCTGTAACACCAAGACCGATATTTGGCATCTAACTGTTACAGATTGAGATGAAACTTAGGGTGTTTTAGGAATATCCTGATCTGTAACATGTAGAAGCGGAATAGGCCTCTTGCTGTTACAGATCGAGACAAGGGCGGGTGCGGACCTGGATGTCCTGCTCGAGCGTGGATTTCTGGACACGCGAGCGAAGAAAATCTCCCGACCGGAGAACGAGCGTGGATAATTAACTTGGATAGGGAGCTAAGGTAAACACCGATTGTCTATCGACGGCTTTAGAAACAACGACCCCGATTTCATTGTGGAATCGGGGTCGTTTGTGCCTCAGGAATCCGAATGGATTAATCGAGCTCCTAAGGGACTTCTTGGGTTCTTGCTAATGGTCTGCCGAGGATGTCCCCAATGCAAACAGCGGGCATCTACTCAATATAGCTGGGGTTCTTCTTGATGATTACGCGTGCAGCGATGAAAGAGACGACGATGGCGATGATGGCGACAACGCATGCCAGCACGAAGTTGCCCATGGACCCATCGGGAGCGATAAAGATGAGTGCCGAAAGAAGGCCGGGGCATGCTCCCGCAACATACTCTTTCAGAACAAAGATGCCTGCAGGGAGTCCAGCGCAGAGCGCGCCGATTGCCGTGCCGACAAGCAGGCGGGGACGCTCGATGAGGCAACCGTAGAACGCGGGCTCGGTTACGCCACAGAGTGCGGTAACGGCAACCGTGGTGACCATACCCTTCTTCTCCTTGTTTCCCTTCATGGCAGTTGCCAGGGCGAGGCTCGTGCCGCCAATGCAGAGGTTCGAGATGAATCCAAAGATAATGGGTGCCCAACCGAGCTGCGCCAGGCTCGTAACTTCGATTGCGATGTAAGCCTTATCGAGACCGAGCATGACGAAATAGGGGTTAAGGGCTGCCAGGATCGGAGTAGCGATAAATGCCACGTTGTCCATAAGCCACGTGACGGCATCACTCAGCGCGTAGCCCATCATGCTGCCGGCGGGGCCAAGGATAATCAGCTCGACGGGCACGACGATGATCATGGTGAGCAGCGGCTTCAAGAACAGTTTGGTAACGTCGGGAATGATCTTCTGAAGGCTGCGGTCGACAAAGTACATGAACACAACGCCCAGTACGATGGGCACTACCGTACTCGAATAGTCGTTCGTCGGGATGGGGATACCAAGAAAGTCGAGACCCTCGGCACCGCTAATGGACGAGCTGATCATGATCGCGCCCAGCAATGCGCCCATGATGGGCTGCATCTTCATGACGGCTGCGAGCTGATAACCAAGATAAACGGGCAAGAAGCTAAACGAAGCGCTAAAGATCGCCAACAGGACCTGGGCGGTTCCGCTATCGGTGCTTAATCCGCAATAATTGACCAGGAGATTCTTGATCGAAAGAATGAGTCCGCCAACGATGAGCGCCGGGACGATGGGCATGAATACCTGTGCAGAGACGTTCCCGAATTTCTCAATCAAGCCCATGGCGGTGTTACCGCTTTTAATGCCTTCTGCAAGGTCTTTGGCGGTTTGGGCATCGTCGGCAACCGTGCCACCGCCGACTTCGATTCCCGCGAAGTCGAGGAAGTCGTTGTAAGCCTCGGTGACGTTGGGGCCGATGATCACCTGAAGCTGGCCACCGCTGACTACTGCCCCGAGCGCCTGATCGGCCGATTTGGCGAGCTGGAGATCGATGATCGAGGTGTCTCGTGCGTCGATGCGAAGGCGTGTCGCACAATGAGTTACCGATGTAATGTTCTCTTTGCCGCCAACAGCCTTTAGGACTGTTTCGGACATTGCCTGATATTTCATCTCTTTCTCCTAACCTTCCTGCTCTTGATACTTCGAGATAAGGTCTCGGTACCAATACCAGCTCTTTTTGGGGGTGCGCTCCAGATTGTTCTCGAAGTCGATATGGACAAGTCCGTATCGTTTTTCGTAGCCGTTGATCCAGCTATACAGATCCATCGTCGACCAGAGGTAGTAACCCTCAACGCGCGCGCCGTCGCGCTTAGCCCTCATCATGTGCTCGATGAACTGGCCCAGAAGCTCGATGCGGTCATCATCGTGGATCATTCCGTCTGTGTCTGGTTGCTCATAGGCGCCATGTCCGTTTTCCGTAATAAAGATGCGGGGCGCGTCATAGCGCTCGTGGACATCCATGATGGTTGAATACATGCAACTTGGGAGTATTTCGCGGCCCCATTTATTGCGGGGAACATTGCTGTCGCGGGCGCTTTCAAACAAGGGCGCAATGCATTTTCCTTCGACCCTTTTGCTCGAACTGCCCTTATTGTTCGCCGAAACGGCAAGCTCTCCACCGTGCCAGTCGGTTACATACTCTCGGCAATACACGTTGAGTCCAATAAAATCGACTTTACCGTCTCTGAATTCTTTTACGTCATTTGGGGATCGATAGAGCGAGACGCCAAGTTTTTCAAGGATTTCGTCCATTTCTGGCGGCAGTTGACCCTGAAGCGCTGGTGCCAGAATCATGCGATTGGCGAAAAAGTCTGCGTATCGAAATACGTCATCAGGGTGCTCGGTTGCCGGGTCGAGTTCGACAACGCCGCCATCGTGGACGGCGCCGATGATGCCGTCGTAGCCCATTTGACGATATGCTCGGACTGCGAGTGCGCTTGCGCGCATCAGGTTGTACTGAAACTGCATGTACGACTGAACATCGAGCGATCGATTGGGGGGATAGTTGCCCAACATGTTTACGCAGTAGCTGTAGAAATGCGGCTCGTTAACGGTAGCCCAGATTTTGACGCGGTCTCCAAAGCGCTCAAAGCAAATCTTGGCGTATTTGCAGAACCACTCTGCCATGTCGTTATTCAGCCATCCGCCTTTGCAAGCAAGCGTGAATGGCAGATCGTAATGGAACAGCGTAACGTTGGGCTCTATGCCATTTTCGAGGCAGCAATCAATGACCCGATTATAAAAATCGATACCCTCTTCATTCACTTCGCCGATACCCGTGGGGATGATTCGACTCCATGAAAGAGAGAAGCGATAGGTGTTTTGTCCGCCTTCTTTCATCATGCGGATATCTTCTTCATAGCGATGGTAGAAGTCGCAAGATACATCACCGTCAACATGGTTGATGTTCTTATTGCTTGTGTGGCTAAAGAAATCCCACTCACCAAGGCCTTTGCCGTCTTCGTTCCAGGCACCCTCGCACTGATAAGACGCCGTGGCGGAACCCCAGAGAAACGGCATGTTGTTCACGTTGCCCATGAATCCCCTTTCCATCACTCAAAACACGGTGGATACGTGTGGCGGAATTATGATTAAGATGACGTCAACTGATTTGAATCATAGGAGAACGACCAAAGCTGTTTGATTCAATAAATGAACCATGATTTCGAGGAGAGCGGAAAGAGGGATCACGTGAATATCAATGACTTCGATGTGCTCAATCGCATTAGCTCCATCATCAACAGCGAGTTTGGGTCAAACGATGCCGCCATCGCTCGATATCTCATCGCTCACATTAGGCGTTCGAGCGAAATCAATGTTGCCGCAATAACCCGCGATGCATTCGTGACTCGTTCCGCTGTTCGTCGTTTCTGCAATCGATTGGGCTACCAGTCTCTTAGCGATTTGAAAGAATCATTTACTCAGTCAGTCTTTCCAAGCGACTTAAGCCATCGAGAGGAGGAATTTGGCTACGAGGAGTACAGGGCAGAGCTCGACGTTCGCATGATCGAGATGTTCGCTGAGGTTGAAAGCGGCGTGTCCGATATCGCTATTAAGCATCTTGTCGACGAAATTGATGGCCATAAAAACGTTGAAATCTGGTGCACCAATAATGTGAGCGCCAATCTCGTACGATTTCAGCAGGAAATGTTTTATGCGGGCAAGATAGTTCGCATAGTTGCTGGGGCTAACGTCGCGGAATTGAAAAACATGGGAGACGCTTCGCAGTCATTGATAATTCTCGTATCGGTCTCCGGGCTATTTGCGTCACAGGCGCGTGAGTATCTTGATTGCCGTTCGGGCAGGAAGATTCTAATTACTGCGTTTAGCAACGATGACAAATCGAGGTCTTTTGACCGTGTATATCGTCTTGGTAATGCGGGAAACGGAATTGACCGACTCGGCGTTTATTCGAAATACGCCATGACTTATTTTTTCGACTTGCTATCGTCGTGTTACTTGAGTCGCTACCCCTGCACCAAGGGGGAGCCGCTCTATGGGTCTACTTTGGCCTGGCCCGAGTAGTTGCCGCTTTACAGTTCTCTCGCCTGGAGAATGAACGTGGATAATCTGCCACTTTGGCCTTAGAGCCGCGCTAAAAGTGGGAGATAATCCACGCTCGAATCTGCCACGGAAGCCCGATCTCGACCTATATATAGGTGCAAATAGGCTGTTATCGAAGTTCGATCCTGAAGGTGTACTCTACTACACCAAAGTGTTACCTCGGGAAAAGTCACCTCAGTATCCAAAACCACCGTCCTTCATATCCAAACTCAACAAAACCGCAGGTCACGACTATATAGATACGCCCGGCACCGTGTATCTAGAGGTTTTCGTTGACAGCCCCCAAGGTTGCATCGTATTATCTTCTTCGTTCGCGGGGGCGGCGGTCCAAAAGACCAAAGGACCTGCGGATACTTGAACGATTGGGAGTTTGCCCGAGTGGTTAATGGGGACGGGCTGTAAACCCGTTGGCTCTGCCTACATAGGTTCGAATCCTATAGCTCCCACCCGTCAAGTGCCTGTATAGCTCAGTCGGTAGAGCACTTCGTTGGTAACGAAGAGGTCACCAGTTCAAGTCTGGTTGCAGGCTCCATCCGGCGGTGTAGCTCAGTTGGTCAGAGCGCACGGTTCATACCCGTGTTGTCACTGGTTCGAATCCAGTCACCGCTACCATAGGTAACACGGTGGCTTCTCAATAGTATGTTGAGAGGCCACTATGGTATAAAGGCAAAGTCCCGTCCGGGGACGACCTGTTTAGAGGAGGGCTTTATGGCCAAAGAGAAGTTTGAGCGCACTAAGCCGCATGTTAACATCGGCACCATTGGTCACGTCGACCACGGCAAGACCACGCTGACCGCTGCCATCACCAAGGTTCTCTCCGAGACCGAGGGCTGCAAGGCTGACTTCACTGCGTTCGAGAACATCGACAAGGCTCCCGAGGAGCGCGAGCGCGGCATTACGATCTCCGTCTCCCACGTCGAGTACGAGACTGCTGCCCGTCACTACGCTCACGTTGACTGCCCGGGCCACGCTGACTACGTCAAGAACATGATCTCCGGCGCTGCTCAGATGGACGGCGCTATCCTGGTCATCGCCGCTACCGACGGCCCCATGGCTCAGACCCGCGAGCACATCCTGCTCGCCCGTCAGGTCGGCGTTCC
>URAQ01000034.1 GCA_900545875.1 uncultured Collinsella sp. | reverse complement strand
CCCGCCAAGAAGGCCAAGGCGTCCCGTCACAGCTCCGGTCCCGCCAAGATCGTCCTTGCACGTCTTGACTACCGTCTGCTGCACGGCCAGGTCGTCTTTACCTGGACCACCAAGGTTCAGGCCGAGCGCATCATCGTCGTCGACAACGCTGCCGCCAACGATGACATCAAGAAGGGCGCTCTCAAGCTGGCCAAGCCCCAGGGCGTGCGCCTGAACGTCTTCACCGTCGAGCGTGCCCTCGCCAAGATGGACAAGCTCAACACCCTCGGCGAGCGCGTTATGTTCGTCTTTGGCAACACTGCCGAGATGCTGCAGTTCTGCCAGGGCTACAAGCTCGACGCCATCAACCTGGGCGCCACCGCCAACCACGACGGTGCCGATCAGGTCGGCGGCAAGGACAGCTCCGTCTTCCTCGATGCCACCCAGAAGGCCGATATCAACCAGCTGCTCGACATGGGCATCAAGCTCTACGTCCAGCAGACCCCTACGTATCAGAGCGTCGACATCGACGCCAAGCTGTAATCAACCAGGCTTTTGCCTGACTGAAAGGAGAAGGGTATGAATACGTTCATCAGTGCGGTGCTCGTCGGCCTCGTCGGCGTGTTCTGCATGTGGGACTCCCGCCTGCTCGGTCGTCTTAACTTCGAGCAGCCCCTCGTTGGCGCTACGCTCGTCGGTCTGCTGCTGGGCGATGTGCCCACCGGCCTTGCCGTCGGTGCCGCCGTCGAGCTCGTGTCCATGGGCCTGGTGCAGGTCGGCGCCGCCGTTCCGCCCGATATGGTCCTGGGCGGCATCGTGGCCGCTGCCTTCGCGTGCCTGACCGATGCTTCCGCCGAGACCGCCATGACGATCGCCATCCCGGTCGCCGTCCTGGGTCAGCTCCTCGGCATCGTGTTCCGTTCCATCATCGCCGCCCTCACCCATGTGGCAGATAGCGCGATCGATAACGGAAAGTTCAAGACCGCCTACCGCATGCACATCTGCGCCGGCTCCGGTCTGTACGCCGTCATGTACTTCCTGCCGATCTTCCTCGCCGTCTTTGTTGGCACCGACCTGGTTCAGGCCATCGTCAACATGGTTCCCGAGTGGCTGTCCACTGGTCTTAACGTTTCGACCAAGATCATGACCGCCTACGGCTTGGCCCTGCTGCTCACCATGATGATCAAGAAGGGTATGACTCCGTTCCTGTTCATCGGTTTCCTGCTCGCCGCTTACCTCAACCTGTCCGTCATCGCGGTCGCTCTGATCGGTGTGTGCCTGGCTGTCGTCTTCATGGGCTTCAAGTTCAACGGTTCCCATGCAGCCGCCGGTGTCGATTCCGACTACGATCCGCTCGAAGACGACGAAGACTAAGGAGGAACACACTATGGCAACCGCAACCAAGGACGTGTCCCTGAACAAGAAGGTCAGCCAGTTCTTCTGGCGCTCCTGGGCCATCCAGGCCTCTTGGAACTACGAGCGTCAGATGAACATGGGCTTCCTCTACGGCATGGTTCCCACGCTCGATCGCCTCTATCCGGACGAGTCCGACCCCAAGCAGCTCGCTGCTAAGAAAGAGGCTTACCACCGTCACATGGCGTTCTACAACTGCACCCCGCAGACGAGCGCTTTCATCCTGGGTCTCTCCGCTTCCATGGAGGAGGAGTACGCCAAGGATCCCGAGAACTTCGATCCCGATTCGATCAACGCGGTCAAGACCTCCCTCATGGGTCCGCTTTCCGGCATCGGTGACTCCTTCTTCCAGGGCACCATCCGCGTTATCGCCTTTGGCCTGGGCGTTCAGCTGGCTCAGCAGGGCTCCATCATGGGCCCGATCCTGGCCATGCTCATTTCCATCGTGCCCTCCGTGCTGATCACTTGGTTCGCAGCCAAGATGGGCTATCAGGGCGGTCACGAGTACCTGAGCAAGCTTCAGGGCGGCGACCTCATGGAGAAGCTCATGTATGTCTGCGGCATCGTGGGTCTTATGTCCGTGGGCGGCATGATCGCTACGCTGATCGGCGCCACCACCCCGCTGCAGTTCGCTGAGGGCACCGTCGTTATCCAGGACATCCTGGACGGCATGATGCCCCAGATGATCTCCCTTGGCCTCACCGGCCTTATGTACTGGCTCATCAAGAAGAACGTCAACACCGGTTGGCTTCTCGTGATCGCCATCGTGGGCGGCATCGCCCTCTCCGCGGCCGGCATTCTGGCCTAGTCGCGACCAAGCGCCTAACCGCTTTCCCCCGGGGGCCTGCCTGGCATCCCATACCCCAGGCAGGCTTCCATCCCCAAAATGCGACAATGGGACAGTCCCCTTGTCGCATCCTCAACGGACCGGCGACTCGGTCCAAACCACGGTAACCCTGCGAGCGCCCGGCAATGTGGCGCCGCAAAAATCGAAAGGAATGTGTCAGATGTACGAGATCGACCTTAACCTCCCTAAGCAGATCGTCGCTGACGTCCTGTCCAACCACGAGATCCACAGTGTCGCCTTCGTCGGCTGCGGTGCTTCCATGTCCGACCTGTACCCCGCCAAGTACTTCCTGGCCAACAACACGGACAAGCTGAACGTTCAGATCTTCACCGCTAACGAGTTCAACTACGACACGCCTTCCTGGGTCAACGAGCACACCTTCGTGATCACCTGCTCCCTCGGTGGCTCCACGCCCGAGACCGTCGAGGCCAACAAGACCGCCAAGAAGCACAACTGCCCGGTCGTCTCCCTCACCAACAAGGCTGGCTCCGCTCTGACCGTCGACGCCGACTACGTCATCGTTCACGGCTTCCACGCCAACTTCGCTGCCAAGTGCGAGAAGCCCGGCTATGCCATCGCTCTTGCTCTCGAGATCCTTCAGCAGACCGAGGGCTATGACAAGTACGACGACATGATCACCGGCCTCACCAACGTCTTCGATCTCTGCGAGAACGCTGCTCAGTCCTGCAAGAAGCTCGCCAAGAAGTTCGCTGAGGACTTCAAGGACGACAAGATGATTTACTTCATGGCCTCTGGTGCCTCCGAGAAGATGGCTTACTCTCACGCCGCCTTCCTGTTCACCGAGATGCAGTGGATCGACGCCGCCGCCTACAACACCGGCGAGTACTTCCACGGCCCGTTCGAGGTTTCCACCGAGGGTAAGCCCTACGTCTTCTTCATGTCCGATGGCGCTACCCGTCCGATGGACGCCCGCGCCCTCACCTTCCTTGAGCGCATGGGCGCCAAGGTCGCTCTGATCGACTCCAAGGACTACGGCCTGGCTGACGCCGTGCCCGCGAGCGTCGTCACCTACTTCAACCCGCTGCTGCACCTCGCCGTTATGCGCGAGTACGGCAACCAGATCGCCGAGGCCCGTCAGCACCCGCTGACCATGCGCCGCTACATGTGGAAGCTTTCCTACTAATCACAAGTAAGTAGACCTTACGGGTTGATTGAGAGGGGATGGGGTTTGCGCCCCGTCCCCTTTTTTGCTCTGGGGAGGGCGTGTCTGTCGCGTCGCAAATCCCAGATAAAACCTACCAAAATAAACCTGTCCCTTTTTGGCAGGTGGGAGGAGATGCGTATGATCAAGGCAGTGCTGTTTGACATGGACGGCGTGCTGGTCGATACCGAGTGGTTCTACAACCGTCGTCGCGTGGCGTTTATGGAAGAGAAGGGCTTTCACTTTGACGAGATCCCCGATCTTTCGGGGTCTAACGAGCCCGCCATTTGGAAGTCGCTGGTACCTGACGATGTTGAGCTGCGCGAGCGCCTGCGCGTGGAGTACAAGCAGGTCTATAGCCCGGACCATCCCGTTCCGTATGCCGAGCTGCTCAACGAGCAGACGGAGCCGGTGATGCGCGCACTGCACGAGCGCGGCGTGAAGTGTGCCATCGCGAGCTCGTCTTATCGTGAGCTCATTGACGAGCTGGTAGAGATTGCCGGTATCGCCGATGTGCTGGACTACACCATCAGCGGTCACGAGTGCAGTGCGTTTAAGCCCGACCCCGAGATCTACCTGCGTGCCATGGAGGCGCTGGGGGTGGAGCCTGCCGAGTGCCTGGTTATCGAGGATTCGCCTTTGGGGATCGAGGCCGGCAAGCGTTCCGGCGCCCGCGTCCTGGCACTGCGTCCGCACGAGGGCGTCAACCTCGATCAATCGCGAGCCGATGCCGTTATCGATAATCTGACCGACATTTTGGCCGCTTTGTAGCGTCAATCCGCCGCGAGAAGCACTGATTCACGCGTCTTTTGCTGCGGATTGGCTTAATTTGTCATCTATTTGGATCCGTTTGGCTTCGATTCGGACTAAGTGAGTAGACTTTTTGGCGCAGGCCGAGCACAATGCATATCTTCCTTTGTAAAACCGCAGGTCACAGGGGTGGCGGTTTTGGGTGTGCTCTGCAGGTCGCGTAAAGTCTACTCACTTGTAATTTGGGCCTTTGGTCGTGGGATTGCTGGTCCCGCTTTGGTTGTCGGGAGAGGGTGAATTGAAGCGCCCCCGCACGCTCCATGCTACAATCGCGGACATATCCCACAACTACATCTGCCTTCGAAAGGAGCCTGCGTGGCGAACGCCATCGATCAGCTCACGGACCGAGTGCTCGTGCTCGGCCGCCTCACCATCGTCCGCCGCGCCATTACTGCTGTGGCGGTCACCATTTCCGCCGTTCTCCAGACATTTCTGATCCAGGCGTTCATTCAGCCCGCCGACCTGCTTCCGAGCGGTCTTACCGGCGTCGCGGTCCTGCTCGATCGCGTTACCTCGCTGGGTGGCGTTCATATCGACATCTCGCTTGGCATGCTCGCGCTCAACATCCCCGTGGCGCTCTTATGCTGGAGCGGCATTAGCAAGCGCTTCGTCATCTTCTCGATGATGCAGGTCGTGCTCTCATCGCTGTTCCTCAACGTCTTTCACTTCGCGCCGTTTTTGGGCGACAAGATCATGCTCATCATTTTTGGCGGCGTGGTCTCGGGTCTGGGCGCTGCCATCGCGCTTAAATCCGGCGCATCCACCGGCGGCACCGACTTTATCGCGCTGTGGGTTTCCAACCACACGGGCAAGACCATCTGGGGCGTCATCTTTGGTTTCAACTGCTTTATCCTGGCGATCTTTGGCTTTATGTTTGGCTGGGACAAGGCGGCGTATTCCATCGTGTTCCAGTTTATTTCGACCAAGACTATCGACAGTTTCTATCGTCGCTACGATCGCGTGACGCTGCAGATTACGACGCGCAAGGCAGACGAGGTCATGACTGCCTACGTAAACCATTTTCAGCACGGCATTAGCTGCGCCGAGGTCGTCGGCGGATACAGCCGCGAAAAGATGTACCTGCTGAACACCGTTGTTTCGACCTACGAGAGCCAGGACATTATCAAGTTGGTGTGCGACGTTGATCCCGGCGCCGTGATCAACGTGTTCCACACGCTCAACTTTGTGGGCGGCTGGTGGGGCGGTCATGTCGACGAGCCCATGCCCACGGCCGTTCCCGATCCCGACAAGCCCGCACGCATGGCCAGCAGGCAGGCGCGCCTCAGCGAACAGGACAGCCTGCAGCAGGATGACGGCAAGTAGGGTATTGGCATTTTGCCGGTCCTGCGCAACCCATCCGAACGAGCCCCCCGAAAGCCCCGTTGCTTTCGAGGGCTCTCGTTTGCCCAGATAAAACCTACCAAAATGAAGCTGTCGCTTTTTGGTAGGGAGGGTGTATCGTTTTATCAATATGAGGTAACATGAAACTAGACGTTATATACGTATTAGAAATTTAGCTATTTTGATAAGAGTGATCAGATATGCCTGCGCCCAAAAATGCACCGCTTTACCAGCAGATTTATGACGAAATCAAGGATGCGATCGAGAAAGGTGTTTATGCACCCAAGGAGCGTATTCCGTCCGAGCTTGAACTAGCCGAGCAGTACGAGGTGAGCCGTATTACGGTGCGCCGCGCTGTCGAGGAGCTGTGCTCCGATGGTTACCTGGTTAAGCAGCAGGGCCGCGGCACCTTTGTCTCCACGCCGCACATCAACCGCCAGTTTCACGCCTCGACGCTGCAGACGTTTACCGCGCTGTGTGCCGGCAACGGCATGAAGGCCGGTGCGCACGTGATCGATCGCCAGATCGTTCCGGCGCGCCAAAACGAGATGGAGTTCTTTGGCCTGCAGAAGGATGCGCTGCTGCTGCATATCAAGCGCGTGCGTACGGCCGACGGCGAGCCCATCTTTGAGGAGAACATCTTTGTGCCGTTTGACGCCTACCGTGAGCTGTTGACGGCCGATCTTGAGGACAAGTCGATTTTTGCCGAGGTCGAGCGTGTTGGCGGAACGCCGATTGTCTCGGTTGGCTACCGTACGGTCGAGGCCGTTCGAGCTAACGCCGAGCAGGCGGCCGAGCTGGGCATTGCTCCGCACGATCCGCTGCTCAACCTGCGTGCCGGCTTTACCGGTCCCGATGACGAGCCGGTTTTGATGGGTAAGCAGTACTACGTGGGATCGCGCTACGTTATGGTGATGTAGGGTTGGTTCCGCCGTTCTAACGAACGGCGGATCGGTCGACGCTGCAAGCCCGCCAGAGCGGCAATCTGCCTTTCAACTTCGGCGGCATGATCAGAAGATCAATGCCGCCTTGTTTCAAGGCACCTTGCTCGCTCTGGCGGGCTTTCGCTGTCGTTGCCAAAACATCGGCGTTGCCATGGCCCGGATGCGGCACTTGGGGACGTTCCTTTTAATATGAGCAGGACATTGTCAAGAGGCAAAATCGGGCCTGGCCCCAACGATATGGGGTCAGGCCCTCTCCCTATATCAGCCCGTCCGCGGCGACCTCGGCGTGTCTTACCGACGCTCGTCTTTGCAGTTTAATATCCGCCCGCGGCGATCTCTCGCTGGGCAATCCGTTGCTACGGCTGAGGCTTCTACGTCGAACCGACAGTCTGTGCACGCGTGTGGCGCCCTGGGCGCTCGCAGAAAAGGGACCTGAGGTTCGCCTCAACGGCTTCGGATCGAACCGCTTCCGGGGTGATCGGCTTATGTGCGGGGGACCGGCCCCCCTACGCCTCCTCGGCCATGAGGCCGACCGCCCACACCCAGCAGGCGAGCTCGCGCGCCGTGGCCACGTTCGCCTTGTTGTTGTGGACCCCGCGCGCGAGCAGCGCCTCCCGCCTCTCGACCAGCCTCCGCACGCCCTTGGCGGCATGCCTGCGGGCGACCCGGTCCGGGGCCTGGCCCTTGGCGAGGTCCTTCGGCCGCCCCGAGCACGTCAGGTAGTGCCACGCGGCCTCGACCAGCGCCTTCCTCAGGTGTTTGTTGCCCGCCTTGGTGATCGCGCCCCTGCGGTCGCTCTCCCCGCTGGAGTGCTCGGAGGGCGTCAGGCCGACCCATGCGGCGAACGACCGGGCGTTCCTGAACCTCGAGAACTCGCCGGCCTCGAACACGAGGTCGGCGGCCGTCGCGGTGTCGACGCCCTTGAGGCAGCGCAGGGAGTCGACCCTCCTCCTCCACCTGGGCTTGCGGGCCTCGGCCTCGACGAGCCCCTCGAGCCTCGCCTTCTCCTCCGCCGCCCGCCTGACCGCGTCGACGTAGTAGGCGAGCACGTCGTTGTCGGCCCCCTCCGCGAACCTAATCGACTCGATCCAGGACCAGTGCGCCCGGGTCCAGTTGCCCTTCCTGCGGCCGGTGGGCGTCCTCTCGTCGAAGGCGAGCCCGTGCCTGAGCAGGAACTTGGAGAGCCGCTGCTTCGAGCGCGAGAGGTCGTCCCTCGCGTCCTCGAGCGCCCTGGTCAGGTCGCGGGCGGCCTCGCACTCGTCGTCGGGGACCCACACCTCGACCACGTTGCCGACCGACAGCATGCGGGCGAGGAACTCGGCGTCGTTGCGGTCGTTCTTCCTGCGCCTGTCCGCGCTGGGCTTGATCATCTTCGAGACGGCGCCGACCACGCAGTCGACCCCCAGGCCGGAGAGCCTCTTCTGCAGGTCGAAGCCCGTGACCCCGGACTCGTACACGCACCTGGCCCTGGGGTCCACGGAACGGACCCACTCCGCGACGGCGCCGGCGTCGTAGCCGAAGGTCGCGGCACGTACCTCCCCGGTCATGACGTCGAGGGAGACGGCCTTTATCGAGCGGGCGTGGACGTCGAGGCCGACGAAGGTGGTAGTATCGAGCATGGGAGCCCCTTCCATGAATGCGGCGTGGCCGCCACGGTTGGATTAGACACTCACCATTGTCGGCCTAATCCGCGGTCTTTCATGCAGCAGGGGCTCTCAATGTTTTTATGTCCTGCTCATATCGTCTCTGCCGGCATCTGGGGACATTCCTTAGTCATTGGGGACGCTCTTAAACGACTAGTCTGGGCGGCGGCCGTGTGCTGCTGTCCGCGTGGCGGCGTATAATCGGCGGCAGATGACTTGGACGTTAGGAAACCATGACCGATAGCATGCAGCAGATGGCGCTTGACACGCTCGGCGCCTATTTTGGCTACACCTCGTTTCGCCCGGGGCAGGACCGCATGGTCGATGCGATCCTTGCCGGTCGCGATGCGCTGGGTGTTATGCCCACGGGCGCCGGCAAGTCCATTTGCTACCAGGTGCCCGCGCTCATGCTGCCCGGCATCACCTTTGTGGTGAGTCCGCTGCTGTCGCTTATGGAGGACCAGACCCGTGCGTTGCTCGCGGCGGGTGCGCGACCCAGCTATCTCAACTCCAGCCTTACCCCGGCCCAGCAAAACACCGTGCTCAAGCGGGCGCGCGAGGGCCGCTATCAGCTTATGTACGTGGCGCCCGAGCGCCTGCTCGAGCCGCGCTTTTTAGCCTTTGCGCAGGAGGCCGCGGCGGACGGCGGCATTGGCGTGCCGCTCGTGGCCATTGACGAGGCCCACTGCGTGAGCCAATGGGGCCAGGATTTCCGCCCCGCCTACCTGCAGATTCGCGAGTTTATCGATTCGTTGCCGCGGTGCCCGATCGTGGCGGCGTTTACCGCCACGGCGACCGAGCGCGTGCGTGCGGACATTCAGCAGATGCTCGGCCTGCAAAATCCTGCGACGGTGGTGACGGGCTTCGATCGCAAGAACCTCTACTTTGGTTGCGAGGAGATGGGCGACAAGGCCAAGACTGCCTGGGTGCGCGACTACGTGATTGCGCATTCGAGCGAGAGCGGCATCGTGTATTGCTCGACTCGCAAGACGGTCGATGCGCTGGCGGGCGAGCTTGCCGAGGCACTGGACCCCAGCGGCATTCGCGTGGGCCGCTACCATGCCGGCATGGGCAACGACGCCCGCCGCCAGAGCCAGCGCGCCTTTATCGACGACGACATCCAGGTGATGGTTGCCACCAACGCCTTTGGCATGGGCATCGACAAGCCCAACGTGCGCTACGTGATTCACAACAACGTGCCCGAGAGCATCGAGGCATACTACCAAGAGGCGGGCCGCGCTGGCCGCGATGGCGATCCGGCCAGCTGTCACTTGCTGTGGAACGGTAACGATTTTCGCATGCGCCGCTTTTTGATCGACCGCGGCGATGCGGCTGACGAGGCGCTCGATGACGAGCAGCGCGCGTGGGCGCTCCAGAACCGTTATCGTCTGCTCAGCCAGATGGAGGGCTACTGCAATACCACCGGCTGCCTGCGCGAATACATGCTGCGCTACTTTGGCGACGAGGCCGCGGCCGAGCATGCGGCAGCCGCCGCGGGCGGCACGGCAGACGACGCCGAGGGCTGCGGCAACTGCAGCAACTGTCTCACGCAGTTCGAGGTCGAGGATGTCACCGATATGGCCCGCGCCGCTGTGCGCTATGTGGCCACGCGTCCCATGCGCTTTGGCAAGTCGCTGATCGCCGATGTGCTTCACGGCGGCAACACCGAGCGCATTCGCCAGATGCATCTGGACGAGGACTGCGGCTACGGTGAGCTGTCGAGCGAATCGGTCGGGCGCATCAAGGACATCATCGGCCAGCTGTGCGGCCGCGGTTATCTGGCCACCTCGCAGGGGCAGTACCCGGTCGTGGGGCTGGGTCCGCGTGCCGGCGAGGTCGAGGACGAGGCGTTCGCCTTTACCGTTAAGCGTCGCGCGTCCAAGCGCAAGGCCTCGGCCCGCGCCCGCCGTGCGGTGGATCTGCTGCGCGAGGAGGCCGAGCTGGATCAGCGCCCGCGCGTGGGCGACGATGCCGAGCTGTTCGAGCGCCTGCGTGCCCTGCGCAAGGAGATCTCGACGGAGCTGGAGATGGCGCCGTATATGGTCTTTTCCGACAAGGCCCTGCGCGGCCTGTGCCGCCTGCGCCCGCAGACGCGCGACGAGCTGATCCGGGTCAACGGCATTGGCGAGAAAAAGGCCGACGCCTTTGGCGAGCAGTTTATGGCGGCGATTGAAGAATTTGAGTCCGAGCATGCGCGGGATGGAGCGTAACGATGGCTTTCGATAGCAAGACCGACCGTACTGACGTGTCCGCCGTGCCGCTATACCAGCAGGTCATGGACGACTTAAAGGGCGAGATCGCGCGCGGCGTGTACCCCGCCGGCTCGCGCATCCCTGCCGAGATGGAGCTCGCGAAGTCCTACGGCGTGGGGCGCATCACCGTGCGCCGTGCCATCGAGGAGCTGTCGCGCGCGGGGTATCTCAACCGCCAGCAGGGGAGGGGCACGTTTGTGTGCGCCCCCAAGCTCAAGCGCAAGATTCGCCAGAAGGGTGACGTCCAGAGCTTTACTGAGGGTTGTGCTGCCAACGACATGGTGCCGGGTGCGCGTCTGGTGTCGCGCACGGTGGTCGCGGCGACGCACGAGGATGCGGCGTTCTTTGGCGTGGAGCCCGGCTGCGAGCTTATCGTGGTCGAACGCGTGCGCACGGCCGACGGCATCCCCGTCATGCTCGAGAACAACGCCTTTGTGCTCGCCGACCATCC
>URAQ01000033.1 GCA_900545875.1 uncultured Collinsella sp. | reverse complement strand
CGCGGCTCGCGGCGGAGGCGTGCGGGGCGACCGGGCGACCGGTGTCGGCAGCGTCCACATCGGTCATTTGCGGCGCGGCGATATTGCCGGTGCCGCCTTCGATCACGGAAAAGCCCGCTGCGTGCGGGTCGACCGCGTCGGCGCCGATCGTGGGGTGCTCGAGTTGCAGGAACGAGGGCATGGTGCTGCCCTGGTCGGCAACCGGGGTCTCGCCGGGCACAAACGTCGAGGCGGCCTCGGCGGCTTCCTCTTCCTCGGCGTCGACATCGGCATCGGCGACGGCGTTCTTCATCGCTTTGACGGCATCCATCATGGAGTCCATGATGGCGTCGAGTTCTTCTTCCGATGACACCTCGATGGGGCCCGCTGCTTGCTGCGGGGCGGCGTCCTTTTCGGGGGCGTCGTCCTGAGCGGCCGAATCGTCGTTTTGCTCGTCGGCATCTGCGGCCGCAGGGATCTCCGCCGCAGCGCCGTTATCCAAAGTGGCGTCGTCGACGTCGGTATCATTGCGGGTCACAGCGTCAGTATCTGCGGCGACGTCTGCGGAATCATCAATATGCTGTTGAGTCTGGGGGTCCAGCTCGTCTGTCATAGACATGTGCTCCTCATCGTTGTTTGTCACCCTATGATAAAGTCTCGCGCCGACATCCCGCGCGCCGCAGCAAAGTTTCAAAACGTGTTCGATGGCTCGCGTCGATAGCAAAAACTCGGCCACTTTATCCAGTTTGTACTTGACAATCCCTTCGCCGAAAGACGTTGCGCCGTTCGCCTACCGAAGCCTTTTCTATTCACTTGAACCCGCTAAAGTTGCATGTCAGCTTTTGGCGCGTTCATTTGGATGCGCGCAGTCGGCGGGTGCGCCCGTCGTGATTTGAAAGGACTTCGTATGGGACTTTTCACTGGTAAGACCGTGATCGTCACCGGCGGCGGCAAGGCCACGCTCAAGGACGGTTCCGCTGGCTCCATCGGCTACGGCATCGATATCGCTTTTGCCAAGGAGGGCGCAAACCTCGTCATTACCGGCCGCAACGTCGCCAAGCTCGAGGCCGCCAAGGAGTCTCTCGAGGCTGAGTACGGCGTCAAGGTTCTGCCTGTTCAGGCCGATGTCTCCGCCGGCCAGGACAACGAGGCCGTCGTGCAGAACGTTATCGACAAGGCGATTGAGGAGTTCGGTCGCATCGACGCCGTCGTCAACAACGCTCAGGCCAGCGCTTCGGGCGTGACCATTGCCGACCACACCATGGATCAGTTTAACCTGGCCATTTACTCTGGCCTGTATGCCACCTACCTGTACATGCAGAAGGCCTATCCGCACCTGAAGGAGACCAAGGGCTCCGTGGTCAACTTTGCTTCGGGCGCCGGCCTGTTTGGCAACTATGGCCAGTGCAGCTATGCTGCCGCCAAGGAGGGCATCCGCGGCCTGACTCGCGTCGCCGCTAACGAGTGGGGCAAGGACGGCATCAACGTCAATATCGTTTGCCCGCTTGCTTGGACCGCTGCGCTCGAGAACTTCCAGGATGCCTATCCCGAGGCGTTTAAGGCCAACGTCCACATGCCGCCGGCTGGTCACTACGGCGACGTCGAGAAGGAGATCGGCCGCGTGGTCGTTCAGCTTTGCGGCCCCGACTTTAAGTATATGAACGGCGAGACCGTCACCCTCGAGGGTGGCATGGGCCAGCGGCCGTAGGGGTTACGTCTCAGGTTCCGCCGTTCTAACGAACGGCGGACCAGCCGACGCTGCGCGGTCACCAGGGCGACCGCTCGCTGACGTCGCCAGAGCATCGGCGTTGCCTTGGCTGTTGGAGATGATCTCGTAGTCGTTGGGGACGTTCTTAAATGACTAGTCATAAGGGACACTCTTGCCGGCACTTGGGGACAGTCCCTAAGTGCCGGCAGATTGGGACACTCCTTTGCAAGATGGCGCTGAAGATTGTCCCCGACGACTAGTCGTTTAATGCACCAGTTTCTGTCGAGTCGGTGCTCTTTGCGGGTTGCCCGTATAATGGTTTGCGTATGAACCGCAACCAAGGAGTTCCAGTTTATGGACCAGAGCCTTTTTAAATTCGACCTGATCGCCGAGGACCCGACGACGCATGCGCGTGCCGGCGTGCTGCACACCCCGCACGGCGACATCGAGACGCCAATCTTTATGCCCGTGGGCACCAAGGCAAACGTCAAGGGTATTCCTACCGAGACCGTCAAGCAGCTCGGCGCCCAGATCGTGCTTGCCAATACCTATCACCTGTCCATGCGTCCCGGCGAGGATACCATCGCCGAGCTGGGCGGCCTGCACAAGTTTATGAACTGGCACGGCCCCATCCTCACCGACTCGGGCGGTTTCCAGGTGTTCAGCCACAACGACGCGGTCAAGCTCACCGATGAGGGCGTGCGCTTTATTGTCAACGATTACGACGGCCGCCACGTGTTCTGGACGCCCGAGGACAACATGGAGATCGCCATGAAGCTCGGCTCCGACATCTGCATGCAGCTGGACCAGTGCCCGGGCTATCCCGCCACGCGCGCCTACGTTGAGCGCGCCGTTGAGCTGTCGAGCATGTGGGCCGAGCGCTGCTATAAGGCGCATACCCGCGACGACCAGGCACTCTTTGGCATCGTTCAGGGCGGCATGCACCTGGACCTGCGCTTGCGCTCGCTGCGCCATCTGGAGGAGTGCGGCGACTTCCCCGGTTACGGCATCGGCGGCTACTCGGTGGGCGAGGACCACGAGACCATGTTCGAGACCCTGGCACCGCTCGTAAGCGAGTACATGCCCAAGCACAAGCCGCGCTACCTGATGGGCGTCGGCAACCCCACCACCCTCGTGCGCGGTGTGGGTGTGGGCATCGACATGTTCGACTGCGTGCTACCGACGCGCACCGGCCGTATGGGCACGGCGTTTTCGAGTGAGGGTCGCCTCAACTTCCGCAACGCGCGCTTTGCGCACGACGACGGCCCCATCGATCCCACCTGCACCTGCCCGGTGTGCACGGGCGGTTACAGCCGCGCACTCATTCGCCACATGGTCACGCAGAAGGAGATGCTCGGCGGCATTCTGCTGTCGATGCACAACATCTACTACCTGCTCAACCTTATGCAGCGTGCCCGTCAGGCCATTATCGAGGGCCGTTACGGCGCATTCGTGAGCGATTGGATGAATAGTCCTGCCGCGGTGGATTACTAAGGGCGACAGGCGCGCTTACAGAGCGTGGGCAACGGCAAAGGCTGAGCGGCAGCCGCTCGTCACATTCGCTGACGTCGGCTGCGCGACCGCTGACCGATGCCTTGCAAGCGCATAACGCATCGTGGGTACCATACCGAATAGTTGATGTTCGGGCGGGTGTTTGACGCATGGCGTCGACCCCGCCCGCTTTTCTTTTTCTCGATAGGAGTACCCATGATTAAGAATGAGAACGTCGAGGGCGAGCCCGCCTACGACGAGACGTACCGCCGCGGCCCCGTGGTTATGCGCGGCCCCATGATTCCTAAGGACAACACCTACGCCAACCTGCTGGCGCCCGAAGATTCAACCGACTGGTTGCATGCCGATCCGTGGCGCGTCCTTCGTATTCAGGCAGAATTCGTCGATGGCTTTGGCGCGCTTGCCGAGCTTGGTCCTGCGGTGACCATCTTCGGCAGCGCCCGCACGCCCAAGACCGATCCGCTCTACAAGGCGGCGCGCACAGTCGGCCGTAAGATTGCCCAGCGCGGCGTGGCGGTTATCACCGGCGGTGGTCCTGGTGTCATGGAAGCGGCTAATAAGGGGGCGGCGAGCGTCAACGGCAAGTCAGTTGGTTTGGGCATTGAGCTGCCGCACGAGCAGGGGCTCAACAAATACGTGAACCTTGGTATGGACTTCCGTTACTTCTTTGTGCGCAAGACCATGTTCGTCAAATACAGCTCGGGCGCTATTGTTTTTCCCGGCGGGTTTGGCACACTCGACGAGATGTTCGAGGTGCTCACGCTGGTGCAAACGCACAAGGTCAAGCGCATGCCGCTTGTGCTGGTGGGCACCGAGTACTGGCAGGGCCTGTTCGACTGGCTTAACGGCCCGGTAATGAGCGCCAGTATGATTAGCCCGCTCGACCCGGATCTGGTACACATTACCGACGACCTCAACGAGGCCGTTGACATTGCGCTCAGCGGGTTGATGTAGAGCAATCGTGTCTACCGCGACATGAATATGCATGGCAATCTGATGCTATCTAACGTCAGGTTGCCATTTATATTGGGTATACTGATGCAAAAGACGAGGGCAAGGAGGTCGCGTATGTCTACTGCAGCGGTTAAGCCTACGACGGTTCGCCTCGAAGAGGGGCTCAAGGAGCAGGCGACTGAGTTCTTGGATTCGGTCGGCCTCAGCCTCAATTCCTATCTCAATCTTGCCGTTCGGCAGCTGGTAAATCAGCGAAAGATTCCTTTTGAGATTGTAGGAAGGGCGGAGATGCCCAACGAGGCGACGAGGCGTGCCATGGTGATCGCCGAGGCTCATGAGTTGGGGATTTTGCCGGACGATAGCCCGTCATTCAATAACGCTGATGAGCTTATGTCATTCCTCGATGAGGAATAGCGATGTTCGAGATTAAAGTCGAGGCTCAATTTAAGGCGGACTACAAACGAACGATGCGCATGCATCCGCAGCTAAAAAGTGAGTTTAAAGCGGCGGTTGCAGAGCTTGTGGCTCATGGGTCACTTCCGGCGGAGTATGGCGCCCACGAGCTCTCAAACCCGGGCGGAAACTACAACGGCCACATCGATTTCCACCTATCCGATGGCTTGGTCGATGTGGTCGTTCTTTATCTTCCCCATAAGACTAACCCAGTGATTAGGCTGGTGAGAATGGGCTCGCATGAGGAACTGTTTCAGGGTCCGCTGGGCTGATCGCCGATTTCCAAGTTGCGGTGGAATAGGGACTGATTTGCGGTCGATTGGCCAAAAACAGTCCCTATTTCACCGCAACTGATAGGCGCGCCCCGTTCGCTGCTGCGGCCCCCGGTTCTCCTCATTGCTGGATTTCGCTCAAAAACTCAGCGGCGACTTCGTTGCTTTTGAAACGGATGCTGCGGTCTTCTTTCTTGGGGAATGCCAGCAGCGGGATAGTCCCGTACCAGACAGTTTCCTCGTCAATCACTGATGCGCACAGGCGTCCTTCGGCTTTGATGAGATAGTTGACGTTCATCTCGGCAAAAATCGCTTTCACGTCATCGCGTGGAGTTGAAGCAATAGAAATCTCAAGGGCAATTCCACGGGTAGCGGCATCCGCGAGTGCAGCGGCGAGCTTTTCAAGGCATGCGGCGGACGCGTAGGGTGCGGCAATAAAAATGCTTTTCGATGCGTTCTCGATGTCATTCACTAAAGCCTCCACGGCTCTTGCCGACCTAACGAGGATGTTTCGATCGTCCCGTCTGTTGTCGTTTGCCGCAAAGACTTCATACCCCAGCTTGGCGTAGGTCTTGAGCCTCTTTTGGTACATGCGCGCGAACATGGGTATCGACAGGTCAACATAGTCGAATATCTCAACCCGCTGTTTGCCCTCGTGGCTTCTGTGTAGCCTACCTGCCTGCTGCGTTATGCTGCCGTCCCAAGATATTGGAGTGGCAATGAGCAAAGTGTCAAGGTAAGACAGGTCGAAGCCCTCGCCCAGAAGACTTTCAGTTGCGACGATGATTCGATGATCATGCTCAAAGCTGGGAAGACTCTTCAGTATTGCTTTTCTTTCTTTGGCGTCGATTTCTCCGGTTAAGAGTATGGGTTCGTGTCCACGGCTTTGAAGTAGCCTGCATAGCTCTTCGGCATGCTTTTTTCTTTTAGATAGCACAAGCGGATGCCGGCCGTTTGATGCGGCCTCGAGGGCGTCCTCGATAATTGCTTCGTTTCTCGCGGCGTGTACACACAGGAGATCGAGAATTTGGTTAAAGGATGCTCCTGGTCCGTAGGTGGGTAATCGAATTCCGGTGAAACGCGGTCTAACAATGCGCTGAATCCCCTGTTGGATTGCTTGCGTTTTTGGATCGACGACATAGCGAACCGGGCCGCAGAGCATCGAGAGTGCCCGCGTGAGTCCGTCCGAACGCTCGGGCGTTGCGGAAAGGCCATATACATATTTGGCAGGAGCGGACTTGAGGACAAGCTCAAGCTGTGGCGCGGCCGCATGGTGGCATTCGTCACAGATGATGAGACTGTAATCGCGAACGAACTCCTTGGCTAATGACTCGCCGGTTTGGGGATCCTTGCCGGATAGCGACTGGAATGAAGCAATGTCGATGAGACGGCTTATGGCGGTCTTGCCTCCTCCGATTTGCCCAATGAGCGGAGGCTGTCTTTTGCTGATTCGTCCCTTTGGGGTTCGGACGGGCTCTCTGTTGTCCGTGATGTCGAGAAATCGTTCGAGTTGGGATTTCCATTGGGCAATGAGCGCAGTTTTAGGAACGATGACGAGCGTTGGAAGACCAATGGCAGCAATAAGATAAGCTCCGATGACGGTTTTGCCGAACCCCGTCGGTGCGGACATGATCCCGTCTTCATAGCTGAGCATCTGTTCAGCGACAATTTGCTGTTCAGGGCGAAGAGTCCCTTTAAATGCCATCGCAATTGGATGGCTCGACTTGCGTTTGTCTGAATAGTGGGCAGAAACGCCGGCTTCTTGAAGCAGCCGCTCAAGTTGAACCTTGCAGCCTCTGGGAATCGCGACGTAGCCATCTCTAAGTTCGCTGAGGTCTATGAACCGCGGTTTGCCGAATACCGATTGATGCATAGATTGTGCGCGGAAGAATTCTGGGTTGGCAAATGTTGCAAGCCTGCGGACTTCCATTTGAGCTGCGGGACTCAGAGATTTTTCGGGGATATAGAGCATATCGGTCTGCGTGACGGACAGCGATGACGGGAAGTCCCGCGGTGTGAGCGGAAGCCGCTTTCGCAGTCTCTGGGAATGTGGCACACCGGTGTTTGCCGCCGCAACAGCTGCTATTCCATGTGACCTATTTTCGATGCTCTCGATCAGATTTTGCACCGTCACGCGCGGGATTAACTGGATTTGCGAAAGGTAAAGCCATTGATCGGGAAAGGGCTCAAATTGCTCGTCAACAAATACGCTGTTCCCTTTTCGCTGCGCTTTTCCTTGAAAAGGCAGCGCTATGAGATTTCCAAAGCCGCCCTCAGGAATGGTGGACTGCGCGGGCAGCATTCGGTCAAATGCTTTGAAGGTGATTGTCTTGTTCAGTATCGCCGCTTCGGTGATAAGGCTGCTTCCAAAATCTCGTGCGGTCTTTGCGCTGACGAGCTCTAGGAAGAAAAACCAGACATGTGCGCCGTCGCCCGATCTCGATCGCTCAACTGCGACATCGATTCCGTGGCTTTTTGCGACATGTCGAATGGCTTTCGTCGCTTCTTTCCAATCGGCTCCGTCAAAATCGATGACCAGGACTTTCGTGTTACTGTCTTTATCGAGCACATATTGGCCTATAACGTCTCGAAGCCTATCGTCATTGCCTCTGAAATGGGCGATGATCGCGGCATCGCTCAACTCGGGGAAGACGCGGCTGCTGCATTCCGTGCATTTGACTCTCTGGTGGCTTGCTTTGGGGCAAATGCCTGACTTCCACTCATTTGCGCAGGCGGGCGTATAGCCAATTCCTCCGTCTTTTCTGCGGTACCCATGAGCGTAGACATCTTTGCGACCAGTAAAGAGATTGCGGAAGAGCTCGAGTTTGTCGCGCGCTGGGCTTGCGCTGGTGACGATATCTTCGATCTGCGCCCGTCTATCGAAAGAATCGCCAGCTTTCTCCCATTCTTCCAGCGTTGTATAACGGATGTCTGGACCGCTGCTGCAGATAACGATTTGCTTGCGCGGATCCGAAGCGTGGACGACCGTTTTATTGAATTTGAATAGGGCGCTCCCGAAAAGGGCGTATTGATGCGTGCCGTTGCTCATTTGAAAGCCATTCTTATCAGCGTTCATTGGGATGAGGGTACGTCATTTCAGCTTTATGAGATACGCGACTTCGATTTTGGTTCGGTAATAGTGGGGTACCGATCCGTGAGTGGCAATCAGCCGGTGCCAAAACGTGCGGCGGCTGTTGTTAAAGGTTTTTGACGGCTATGGGGCGGGTTGGCGGCGTGGGGAGGGGTTTTCGAATGACCCCGTGGTCAAATAACGTCAAATGTGAGTACTGCTGTTAATGTAGTCTCATAACATTTGGCAAGAATAGAATACCAATTCGACATTATTCTATATATCTAACCCACCAAACACGGCATTTTGAGCCTTGGCAAGGCGTGAAATTAATCGAAACGATCGATTCCGGCGAGATTTTGCTGCTACTAATTTGGTGGCAGTACTCATATTTGCCATTTTTGTCCAGTGGGTACCGCGAGGGGGTCTGTTCGACTGGCCCAACGGCCCGGTGATGAGCGCCGGTATGATCAGCCCGCTCGATCCGGATCTGGTACACATTACTGACGACCTCAACGAGGCCGTCGACATCGCCCTGAGCGGGCTGATGTAGAGTAGCTAAAATGGGACGGGGCTAAAAAGACTGGTCTGAAACGTTTGATACCAGTCTTTTTAGCCCCGTCCCAAACGAACTGCTTCTAAGTTGCGGTGGAATAGGGATTGATTGGCGGCTAATAAGCCAAAAACAGTCCCCATTTCACCATAACTGATGTGGGCGTCCCTAGCGAGTTGGCTGGTAGCGGGGGCAGTAGCTGATGGCGATGGCGTCGACGCCTACATGGGTGGCGATGGTGCAGCCGATGGGGCCGGTGCCGGCGTCTACGTAGTCCTGGCCTGCGAGTGCCTCGTCGACAAGCTCCTGCTCCTCGGCGGCACCGGTCGTGAGCACGCGCACGCTGGAGCCCGGATGCTCGGCCAAAAACGCGAGGCAGTCTGCCATGGTGTTGGCGACGATGCGCTTGGCGCCGCGGCCCTTCTTGATGGCCTTGATCTCGCCCGACTGCCACTCCGGCGAAACGGCCAGGCGAATATTGAGCATCTGCGTGAGCTGGCCGGCGAGCTTGGGCGCGCGGCCGTTCTTAACGAGGTTCTCGAGCGTGCGGGGAATCAGCAGCAGGTGCGCGTCGGGCAGGGTCGCGCGGATCTGTGCCTCGGTCTCGTCCAGGCTGCGGCCGTCCTCGCGCATGGCGAGCGCGTACTCCACCAGCAGGCCCTCGGCACCCGAGCCGGTGCGCGAATCGATGCAGCGCACGTCGAGCTCGTGGGTCTCGGCGACCAGGCATGCGTTGGAATAGCAGGCGGACCATTCGCTGCACAGCGAGATAAAGATCGCGCTGTCGTGGCCGTCAGCACGCACGCGGTCAAAGAGTGCCTTGAACTCGCCGGCACTCGGCTGCGAGGTGTGCGGCAGCTGCTCGGAGCCGGCCATGCGGGCGACGTACTCCTCGGCGGTGATCTGTACCTGGTCGAGCAGGTCCTCGCCCTCGATAATCACATGCAGTGGAATGACGTAAATGCCAAGCTCTTGAGCACGGGCGGGGGAGATGTCCGACGTGGAGTCGGTTATGATGGCAAAAGACATAATTGCACCTTTCATTGGGGCGCTTGCGCGCCGCCTTCTGAGAGCAAAGTGCGACAAGTATAGTGGAGTCGTTCCACATTTCTAGGTTCAATTGTTGAATAGTCAACAGTTTGAAGTGTCGGTGTGGAAATCATCAACTGGGGAAGAGGAATGCCGATGGAGGCGTTGGAGATATACAGGCGGCCGGTTGTGCTGTTCGATTTTGACGGCACGGTGGCCGATACGGGCCGGGC
Organism: uncultured Collinsella sp.; assembly: GCA_900545875.1. Lineage (GTDB taxonomy): Bacteria > Actinomycetota > Coriobacteriia > Coriobacteriales > Coriobacteriaceae > Collinsella. The sequence goes on along the minus strand of URAQ01000033.1, from coordinate 1,317 downwards.
GGTGATGAGCTCGACGCGCAAGACGTTGGCCGCGCGCGGGTTTTCGGAGGCGCAGATGGGTGACCTGCGCCGCATGATCGGGCCGCCCCTGTGGAAGAGCTTTCACGACTTTTATGGCTTCTCCCGCGAGGAGTCGCTTGTGGTGGCTGACGAGTACCGTGCCTTTTTTGATGAGCTGGGACCGGAAGAGTATCCCGTGTTCGATGGAATCCCCGAGCTGCTCGATGGCCTTGTCGCGCAGGGGCATCGCTTGGTCGTGGCGACGTCACGCATGGAGGCAAAGTGCATTGACATGGTGGGCGAGCTGGGACTTTCTCGGTTTGAGGCGGTGGTTGGCATGAATCCGCCGCAGGGGCGCGAGACCAAGGCCGATTCGGTCCGCGACGCGTTGGCGGCCTTGGGTGCGGCCGCGGGCGATGCCGTGATGATCGGCGATCGCTTTAACGATGTGGAGGGCGCACACGCGATGGGCGTGCCGTGCATCGGCATCTATTCGGGCGCGGCAGCGCCGGGGGAGCACGAGGCCGCGGGCGCCGATGCGGTGGTGCACTCGGTGGCCGAGCTTGCTAAACTTTTCGCTATCTAATAGACATAATGTGAGGGGCGGGCGTACCCGTCGCTCATTGGTAAGGAGGTCGTCCATGAATCAGGTGGAGCAGAGCGTCGCTGAGTATGTCGACGAGGTCTGGGAGGATGTCGTCGCTGATATCGAGCAGCTGGTGAGTTATCCTTCCGTGGCAGTTTCTGCCGATGCGGAGCCCGGCGCGCCGTTTGGCCGCCCGGTCCGTGACGCGCTCGATTGCGCGCTCGGCATCGCGCAGAAGCTCGGCTATCAGACGAGCGACGACGAGGGCTATGTGGGAATCGCCGATATCCCGGGCCGCGGCGACAAACAGCTCGCGACTATCTGCCACGTGGACGTGGTTCCCGCCGGCCCTGGCTGGAACACCGACCCGTTCACCATGGAGCGCCGCGAGGGCTGGCTGCTCGGTCGCGGCGTGATTGACGACAAGGGCCCGGCGGTATTGTCACTCTACGCCGGCGCCTACTTGCTCAAGCACGGCATTGTTCCGCGCTACACCTTCCGCGCGCTGCTGGGCTGCGATGAGGAAGTGGGCATGTCCGACGTTCACCATTATCTGGAGAACAACGCAGACCCCGACTTTTTGTTTACGCCCGATGCCGAGTTCCCGGTCTGCAATGCTGAGAAGGGCCAGTTTGGGGCGACGTTCGTGAGCCCCAAGATCGACGGCGGGCGCATTGTGTCCTGGAGCGGTGCCGAGGCGAGCAACGCCATTCCGTCGCAGTCTATCTGCG
>URAQ01000032.1 GCA_900545875.1 uncultured Collinsella sp. | reverse complement strand
AGCGCCTCGTAGCCCGCCGCGTCGGCGGGGAACCGGCGGGACAGGACCTTGCGGCCCCTCCAGTCCAGGACGCACAGCCAGTGCGAGTCGGCGTGGGTGTCGACCCCGCAGAAGACCGGCCCGCGGGCGCCGGGTGTCGATTCGTTTTGCATGCCTCGCTCCGTTCTTTCCGTGCTCGCCTGGACCGGGCAGACGGCACACTGACGGGGCGCGATAGAATGCGGTTGTTCGGGTCCGCGGTATCGCTCCATGCTCCTATTAGGTCATGCGGCGGTCTCGGCTCGCCGCGGCCCGCGCGGGACATGTCAGGAAACGAGGGCAGCCCTGTGGGCGCCAGCGGAATGTGGGGTCACCGCGCGGTCCGCATCTGATGGTGTCGACGTCAATGGTATACGGGTGCATCATCGACGTCTTCAATTCAGAAGATATCAGTGCGGAATGTTTTGGAAAATAACCCAAAACCGGCCATGTGGGGTCCTTTGGAGTCACCCTTTAGGCGGAACTCTCCTAATTATTTGGATGAGTCGTTTACTTGCTTGTGCTGTTACCGTCTTCCCGCTGTTGTTGGGGTATGCTTTGTTCGTATGTAAACGTTTGACATGTTGATGGGGGAGGGTGCTATGGCTCGCGAGGGCGCTCGTTCTAAGGATTCTGCTAAGCCTGGCATCAAGGAAGTTGCAGCGGTGGCGGGGGTTTCGCCTACTACGGTATCTCGCGTGCTTAATAATCGCGGCTATATTAGCCAAGAGACCCGCGATAAGGTCCATGCCGCGATGGAGCGCATCAACTATACGCCCAACGATATCGCCCGTGCCATGCTCAACGGTCGCCTGAATCTTATCGGTATGATCGTTCCCTTTGTGAGCAGCCCGTTCCATGCTCAGGTTGTGCAGGCGGTCGAGCGCACGTTAGCGGAAAACGGCTTTAAGATGTTGCTGTGCAACAGCGCCAATCGACCCGATCTTGAGCGTTCCTATATTGACATGCTCCGCCGCAATATGGTCGACGGTGTCATCGTCAACTCCCTCAATATCGGTGCCGAGGCATATGCCGAGATGGGCTTGAGCCTGGTTGGCATCGACTGCGATCTCGGCGAGGGCTCTGTCCAGATTGCAAGTGACAGCTATGCCATCGGCGAGCTCGCCACGCGCCGTCTGATTGATGACGGCTGCAGGCGTATCCTGTGCCTGCGCAGCAATAGCCGCATGCGCATGCCTGCCAATAAGCGTACCGATGCCTACCTCGATGTTGTTGAGCAGGCCGGTTTGTCCGCGCTTGTCCGTGAGGTTGAGTTCGTTAAGCCCGACGACGAAAAGGGCGCGGTCGTTGCGAAGATCCTCGATGAGAACCCCGATATTGACGGCATCTTTGCGGGAGACGATACGATGGCGGCCATCTGTCTCAACGTGATGAAGCAGCGCGGCTTGAGCGCTCCAGACGATATTAAGGTCGTGGGCGCGGATGGTGCCCGCCGAACTATGACGTTTATGCCTGACTTAACAACCGTACGTCAAGATATCGATCGCATCGGAGAGCTCGCGGCGCAATCCATCATCGCTCTTATTAACGGCGATAATCCCGAATCGAATATCAAGCTCCCCGTTGAACTCATTGAGGGCAAAACCGCGTAGTTCATCCCGTGCCAAAAGAATTCCTCAAACGCCTCTGATGACCGTTCACCGGCATATGTCAACCGTTTGCCGACGACTGGAACTGCGAAAAGACGTATTGGTGTGAAAACGTTTGACATATGAAAACGATTGACATATCTTGCCATTGTACCGAGTTAGTATGTCGTGGAAAGGAAGTCTCGGATGCACAAGGTGTATTACCAGCCTGAGGGAATTTGGGTAGGCGACATCATGCCGTACGGCGAGGACGGCACGTTCTATCTCTATCATCAGCGTGACACGCGTAACCCCGAACCTTTCGGAGAGCCGTTTGGCTGGGCACTCGCTACGACCAAGGATTTCGTCAACTACAAGGACTTTGGCGAGAGCCTTGAGCGCGGCGGCGACGAGGAAGTCGACCAGTACATTTATGCCGGCACGGTGTTTAAGGTGGGCGACAAGTACCATGCGCTCTACACTGGTTGCAATCGCGATAAGGTCCGCGCACGTTTGATGAAGCAGGTTCTTCTTCACGCGACGAGCGACGACGCCGTCAAGTGGGAGAAGAACATCGCCGAGACGCTGCTTCCGCCCCAGGAGGGTTACGATGACCGCAACTGGCGCGATCCCTTTGTGCTTTGGGATGAGGAGAACGAAGAGTACATGCTCATCCTCGGCACGCGTGTGGGCGAGGACAAGCGTCTGATGACCGGCCGCCTGGTCAAGTTCACCTCCAAGGATCTGACCAACTGGGAGTTCCAGGGCGACTGGTGGAACCCGGGCCTGTACACCATGTTTGAGATGCCTGATCTCTTTAAGATGGGCGACTGGTGGTACCTCGTCTTTTCCGAGTACAGCGACGGCAACAAGACCCGTTACCGCATGTCCAAGTCCATCAACGGTCCTTGGATTACCCCCGCTGACGACTCCTTCGACGGCCGCGCGTACTACGCCGCTCGCACCGCATTCGATGGCGAGCGCCGCGTTCTCTTTGGTTGGGTCCCGACGCGCGACGAGGGCGGCGACCCCAGCTCTTACCTGTGGGGTGGCACTTTTATGCCCCTCGAGATCGTTCAGCGTGCCGACGGAACGCTCGGCACCAAGCTCCCCGACAGCATGCTTGGCGCCTTTGGCGAGGCTAAGGCAGTCGAGACCTTTGAGCTTTCCTGCGAGTCGGGCAAGGTCGAGCAGGTGCTCGCCGCGGATGCCGGCTCCACCTACTTGCTCGATGCCGACATTGAGCTCGGCGGTAACGCTGCCGGCTTCTCGGTCAAGTTCGCCGAGGACGCCGAGACTGGTCTTGCCTATGAGTTCCGCGCCAACCTGCGCGAGGGCAAGCTCGAGTTCACGCCGGCTCCCCAGTACCCGTGGTTCCAGGTCAACAACATGGGCCTCGAGCGTCCGTTGTTCTTTAAGGGCGAGGGCACTCACCATGTGCGTCTGGTCGTCGACGACGACATCGCGACCATCTTTGTCGATGATGTTGCGCTCAACGCTCGCTTCTGCAACAAGCAGGGCCAGGGTGTGGCGCTTACCGTCACCGACGGTGCGCTCAAGTGCGCAAACGCAACGATCGCGTCTCTGTAGCGGCAACGAACCGTTTTATGATTTAGAAAAGGAATGGAGAGGAACATGGACTACAAGGCAGTGTCCCAGCAAGTCGTCGACAACGTCGGCGGACTGGAGAACATCGAGGGCGCCACGCATTGCGTGACCCGTCTGCGTCTGGTGCTCAAGGATACGAGCAAATACAACAAGGCCGAGCTCGAGAACATCGATGGCGTCAAGGGCGTGCTGTACAACAGCGGCCAGCTCATGATCATCTTCGGTACCGGTACCGTCAACAAGGTTTACGATGAGTTTATGGCTCTGACGGGCGTTAAGGAGATCAGCGCTTCCGAGGTCAAGGGCGCCGAGGCGGACAAGAAGGGCAAGTTCTTCTCGGTCCTCAAGGTATTCTCGGACATCTTTATCCCCATCATTCCCGCCTTCGTCGGCGCTGCAATCATCATCGGCCTTAAGTCGCTGATCGTTGCCAACGGCCTCTTTGGCATGGAGGGCAGCCTCGCCGATCACAGCGAGTTCCTCAAGAACCTCGCAAGCTTCTTTGCCATTATCGCCACCACGTTCGACTACCTGCCTGTCCTGGTTATGTACAGCGCAGTCAAGCGTTTTGGCGGTAACCCGATCCTGGGCATCCTCGTCGGTATCGTCATGGTTCACCCGAGCCTTATGAACCGCAACACGTTCGTTATGGACCCGACGGGTGCTGAGTACTGGAACTTCGGTCCGCTATCCATTCCCATGGTTGCTTTCCAGGGCGGTGTGTTCCCCGCAATCCTGACTGCCTGGTTTATGGCCAAGGTCGAGAAGATTGCCCAGAAGTACATCCCCGAGGTCGTTTCGTTCGTCTTTGTCCCGACCGTTACCCTGATTCTTGCTAACGTTGCCCTGTTCACCGTGTTCGGCCCGCTCGGCAACCTGATCGGTGACGTCCTCGCCGGCGTAATCGATATCCTGTACAACAGGATGGGCGTCTTTGGTGCCTTTGTCTTCGCCGCGTTCCTGCAGCCGCTCGTCGTTACCGGTACGCATCAGTTCATCCAGGGTATCGAGGCAAACCTTGTTGCCACGACTGGCTTCAACTACATCCAGGCCATCTGGTCGGTTTCCATCATCGCCCAGGGCGGCGGCGCCATCGGTATGTACCTCATTCACAAGAAGCACTCCAAAGAGCGCAACATCTGCATGTCGTCCTTTATCCCGACGCTGGTCGGAATCTCCGAGCCCGCTATCTTTGCTGCAAACATGCGCTATTCGATCATTCCGTTCATCTGCGCATGCATCGGTGCAGGCTGCGGCGGTGCCTTCGTCAAGCTCTTTGAGGTGCGCGCTATCGGTCAGGGTCTGACCGGCGTGCTTGGCCTGCTCATCGTCACGCCCGAGACCCTCGTGTGGTATGTGGCTGGCAATCTCATCGCCTTTATCGTGCCGATCGTCTTGATCTTTGCCTACAACAAGGCAAAGGGCGTGCCGACCACCGATGAAGAGGGCGCTGGCGCTGGCTTCGACGTTAGCTTCTAGTTGAGCCGTTCAGTGTAATCTGAGGATAAGTCCATTTGAGGAAGGGCGTTCGACTCGTGTGAGTCGAGCGTCCTTCCCCATAGACGAGAAAGTCAACGGCGATGTTAAATCAAAAAAACAAGGTGACACGCGCGGACTATGAGCAGTGGCGTGTCGGACAGGATGAGACGGCGGCTCGCATCGCGTCCGACCCCGATAGGCTTCTGTTCCATGTGGAGCCTGAGCTTGGCTGGCTCAACGACCCCAACGGTTTGGTTCAGATTGGTGATACGTATCACATCTATCATCAATACGATCCGTTCGATGCTGCGCATGGCGGTCCAGTGCTTTGGAACCATCTGACGACAAAGGATTTTGTGACGTACGAGAATCACGGCCCCGTGCTGTTCCCCGATTCCGATTTGGATTCGAGCGGAGCGTATTCTGGTTCTGCCTTTGTACGTGATGGCAAGATTCACTACGTCTATACCGGCAACGTCAAGCATTTTGACCGCGATGATTACGACTACGTGTTGACGGGCCGTGAGCAAAACCAGATTCATATGGTTGCCGAGAATCCCGACGAATTGGGCGAGAAGCGCATGGCTGTTGGACCAGTCGATTACCCCGACGATATCGGTACGCACGTGCGCGACCCCAAGATCCTTGAGCACGATGGTATCTACTACATGGTTCTGGGCGCTCGTACGAAAGACGACCGTGGCTGCGTGCTTGTCTATACTTCGCGTGATTTAGGGGTCTGGAGCTATGCGACGCGCATTGAGCTGGGCGAGAAGTTTGGCTTTATGTGGGAGTGCCCTGATCTGTTTGAGCTTGATGGCGAGCTTATTCTCGTTTGCTGTCCGCAGGGTGTGCCTGCCGATGGTTGGCGTTACCGCAATCCGCATCAGTGCGTGTGGTTCCCCATCGAGGCCGATTGGGAGGCGCCGAGCTTTAAAATCGTCGGGAAGGGCATGCCCCCGATGGTCGATGCCGGTTTTGATTTCTATGCTCCGCAGTCCTTTGAGGATGCTGCAGGCCGGCGATTGATGATCGGATGGTCGGGTTGCCCCGATGCGACGGCGGAAAACCCGACGGTGGCGCGCGGGTGGCAGTGCGCGTTGACGGTGCCGCGAGAGCTGAGCATGCGCGATGGTAAGCTCTGCCAGCAGCCGGCGCACGAGATTGAGAGGATGCGCGGCGACTGCGTTCGCACGACAGGCGGTGAAACCGTTGAGGAGCCGGGCCGCCTGTTTGATCTCGTGGTTTCCTGTGAGGGCGCCAAGATGGTTGAGCTCGAGATTCGCAAGGGTGTCTTTGTGCGCTATGCGGACGGGATGCTTACCCTCGACATGGGTGACGAAGGCTATGGGCGCGACCAGAGGTCGATTGAGCTCGGCGAGCTTCGCGACCTGCGCGTGCTTTCGGACACTACGATGGTCGAGATTTTTGCCAACGGCGGTGAGGCGGCACTTACGAGCCGTACCTATTCGTCGGCGGTTCCGGCGATGGCGCTGCACGCCGAGGGCGCGGCGTCGATGGATTTCTACCGCCTCGCTCATTAACCGTGCATGGAGCACGATTGGACTTGTTGGGCGGAATGTGTCGCAGTTGCCGCGGCCAACTACCGTTTATCGCGTATAGCGACCGTTTGCGGAATAAGTAACACTCCTTAATAAACCGTGTAAAATCTCAGTTAAGCACGGAGTTTTCCAGGGAGACGCTGTCCTTTGTTATGTGCAAAGGGCGGCGTCTCTTTGGCGCTTAGATGCCGTTGTGCAACAGCGCGACGCGCGTGTCATGTATTGAAAAGCCAATGTCGAGATGGGTCGTGATAAGAATGGGCAAGTATGTAATCGTGGTTGAGTCTGGGTCGGATGTAACGCCGGAGCTCTGCGAGCGCTACGGCATCGTGCGCGTGCCCATGCATGTCACGATTGGTGACGAGACCGTCGAGGACGGCTCGATCGATCCGCTCGAGATTTATTCGCGCTGCAACGAGTTTGGTGTGATGCCCAAGACCAGTGGCTGTTCGCCAGCGGATTTTGCGCATGTGTACGACCGCATCCATGCCGAGCAACCCGACGCGACTATTTTGCATCTTGCATATTCCGAGGCCACGACCTGTTCGCATCAGTCCTCTAAGATTGCGGCTCAGGGGCGCGACTACGTGTTCTCCATGGACACGCGCTTTGTCTCGGTGGGCCAGTCGCTCGTTGTCGTCGAGACCGCCAAGTATATTGAGGCTCATCCCGATGCCACCGTTGACGAGATCTTTGCATTTACGAACTCCGTCATGGACCGCGTGTTGCTGGGTTTTGTTCCTACGGACCTTGCCTTCCTTAAGGCGGGCGGTCGCTTGTCCAACGTCGCATTCCTTGGTGCCCATCTGCTCAAGATTAAGCCCTGCATTGAGGTGACGGGCGGTAAGTTCGTGGCGACCAAGAAGTTCCGCGGTTCTATGCTCAAGTGCGCCCGCGCCTTCATTGACCACATGGTTGCGAAGGGCGAGATTGACTACTCGCACATTGGCCTGGCGTATTCGGTGGGCCTTTCCCAGGAGCTGCGCGATGACATGGAAGTCTATGCGCATGACCTGGGCTTTAAGGACGTTACCTGGACTCAAGTCGGCGGCGTCATCTCGAGCCACTGTGGCCCGACCGCCTTCGGTGCGGTGCTCACGCTTAAGGCGTAAAGGCCGCAGGCGAGCGTTCTTCAGCCTGACATCTCGACGTAGACCCCAGCCATGGTGATGGGGGATAGATTAAAACGTGCCATTCTAGCCCGAGACGTTTAAACGCAAACGCATGGGCTAGAATGGCTCTGGCATTTTAATTGGTTGCATCCAAGGAGAGGCAAGGTAGCGGGAATGGCTGAGATGACGCTTGAGGGTGTGGACGCTCGTCCTGAGGATTCCGCATTTGCCCTAGGCCGCGTGCATTCAATCGAGACGATGGGAACGGTCGACGGACCCGGCATCCGCTTTGTGGTGTTTGTTCAGGGCTGTCCCATGCGCTGTGCGTATTGTCACAATCCCGATACTTGGTCGGTTAGCGGCGGCACCATGGTGACCGTCGAGCACCTTATGGACGAGTTCCAGAGTAACCATGAGTTTTACCGCAGCGGCGGAATTACGGTTTCGGGCGGCGAGCCACTTCTGCAGCCCGAGTTTTTGGCCGACCTGTTCCGTGCAATGCACAACAACCCCGATGGTCGCGTGCATACCTGCTTGGATAGCTGTGGCTATGCGTTCGATCCCGCGCATCCCGAGAAGTTCGATGCCGTACTCAACGAGACCGATATGGTGCTGCTCGACATTAAGCACGCCGATCCCGTCGAGCATAAAAAGCTGACCGGTTGTGATCCCGCACGCATCCTGGCGTTTGGCGATGAGCTTGCACGTCGCAAGATTAAGGTCGTTATCCGCCACGTGGTGGTGCCGGGCATTACCGACACGGTGGAGGAATGCGAGAAGCTTGGTTGCCTGATCGCTCCATGGCACAACGTGGTGGGTTTGGAGATGCTGCCGTATCACACGATGGGTGTCGTCAAGTACGAGCAACTGGGCATTCCCTATAAGCTTGAGGGCGTGCCCCAGATGGATACCGCGCGCATGCCCGAGTTGCGCAATGCCGTCATGACGGGCATGAAAAAGCGCCGCGCGGAGCTCAAAAACGCTATCGGATAGCATGCCATAGCCCTCATATCCCCTCGTTCCCAGCTGAGTTGCGGTGGAATAGTTCTTGTTTTTAGGCCCATGTCGCCCAACAGGAACCATTTCACCGCAACTTCGTTTTGGGTAGAGATGCGCAACAGAATCGTGCCATTTGGATAAATACGCTTGTGGTTTCTTTAAAGACACCTTAAACGCCGCTGAATATCTTTGGAAAGAAATGCCTGCTCGGTATCATACTGCTCGTATATAAACGGTGGCAGTCAGGAGACCACGTGCGAAACATCGCATCGCGGGACGAGTATATGCCGCAGCATGGCAGCAGATATAAGACGAAGGGCACGTCTTCGCGTGGCCTTGCCGGCGCTCGCATCCGCGTGAGGAAGATTGCCGCCATTGGGATGCTAACGTCGGCGGTTATTATCCTCGGAATTACCGTTAAAACCTACGCCTCGGAGCGAACGGGGCGTCCAGATGCGTCAACGGTACAGCTGCAAAACGAGAAGGTTTCAAAGTCCAAAGCGTCGGCAGATCAAGCTCTGTCGACGGCAGATCTCAAGACGAGACTTTCGAAGGCGGACTTCAACGATATCCCTTCGGGTGATACCGTTCGGACCTTCTCGTTGGTGGATAACAAGACTCCTGCCTTGGAGGATGAGAGCCTTGCCTCGCTCCAGGATGCCCTGTGTCGGGCGCAGGAGCTGGGCGACGTGGGTGTAGTGTTCTACGACCTATCGAGTGGTAGGGGCGTGACGTATAACGCCGATGTTGAGGTGTATGGAGCGAGCAGTTATAAGGCGCTGTATGCACTCTATATTTGCGAGACGTTGGTCGAATCGGGGCAGGTGCCGCTCGATGGGCCTTTAGCCACGTATGGTGGTTACAGCATGGGCTGGCAGACGGTGCGCGACCTTATCGAGAATGCCGTCGTCAACTCAGACAACGATTCGTTTATCGCGTTACGCGCGGCGTTTGACCATGATGGCTATGAGGATTGGATTGCCAATCTGGGTGTTGATGACGAAACGGCACTGGATCCGATGAGTGATTTTCCGACCTACTGCCCGCGCACTTCTGCGAGGTTATGGCGTGAGATGAGCGAGTATCTGAGCATGGATACCGAGACTTCACAGTGGTTGTCGGGCCTTCTGGCATCAACATCGCGCTCGTTTATTCGCGATGGCATTGCGGACGAGCAGGTTTTGGTGCGCAACAAGGCAGGCTGGATTAGCGAGGATGGTTACTATTCGACATGCGATGCAGGCCTCATCGACATCGATGGCCGTACCTATGTCATGAGCGTCATGACATCGATGCCATGGAGTGACCGTTCGAGCGAGGTTACGGCTGCGATTGCAAAGGCTCTGTTTGATACGCGAGCTGCACTGGCTTAGCGTGTTCGTTTGACGAGGTCAAACAAAATGCTGGTACCATACCGTGGTTGAGAATTTCGAATAGGTTTGGGGAATGGTATGACTACCATCGCGATTATCGGTGCGCTCGAAAAAGAGATCATGCAGATTAAGGGAGAGCTGAGCGACGTTTGCGAGGCACGGGAGGCAGGCTTGACCGTTGTGAGCGGTGAGCTCGACGGCCTGACAGTTGTCGCCACAACGGCGGGCATGGGCACGGTGAACGCCGCCGCTGCAACACAGCACCTCATTAGCAAGTATGCTCCGCAGGCTGTTGTGTTTTCGGGCATTGCGGGCGGTTTGAACCCCAAGCTCCATATCGACGATGTGGTCATTGGCAAACGCCTACGCTATCTGGATACCGATACCGCGCTTATCGCTGAGTCCGCACCGGGGCTCGAGGAGTTTGGCTCGACGCCCGCGCTGGTCGATATTGCCGCCGAAGTGCTTGCTGAGCGTGGGTTTGTTGACGCTTCGACAAATGCAGTCGCTTCGAATGAGGGCACCAAGCAGTTCCTGGTCGGCACGATTGCCACGGGCAACCGCTTTGTGACGGGCGCCACCATGCGCAACGACGCTATCGAGGCGACGCATGCCGATTGTGTCGGCATGGAGGGCGCGGCAATTGCCCATGTCGCAACCAAAAATGGTGTCGATTGCCTGGTGTTGCGCGCTATCAGCGATAATTGTGACGAGGCGTACGATGCAATTTGCGAGCGAGAGTTCGATCTGTTCGAGTACGCGCGTGTCGCAAGTGACATCACGCTCGATATCGTCCGCCGCATTGCCGCTGCGCAATAGCGCGTCTATTTGTAAGAACCTACGACCAAGGAGTGTCCATGGCCGATTCCATTAACTATCAGCTTGCCAAGTTCGTTGCCAGCTACGGCAAGGTTTCGCAGATTCCCGAGTCCACCTGCCCTGAGGTGAGCTTCGTCGGCCGCTCCAACGTGGGCAAGTCCTCCATCATGAACAAGCTATTTGGCCGCAAGAACCTGGTCAAGGTTTCCAGTACGCCGGGCAAGACGAGCAACATCAACTTCTTTGAGGCCGACGACGTGCATTTCGTTGACCTGCCGGGTTACGGTTTCGCCCGTCGCTCCAAGGCCGAGCGCGACCGCTGGGCCGAGCTTATCGGCGACTTTTTCGACTCCGAGCGCAGCTTTAACTTGGTCGTCTCACTGGTGGACATTCGTCACGACCCCAGTAAACTCGACCATGACATGATCGACTACCTGCAGGGCAACGAGTTCAACTTTATCGTCTGCCTCACCAAGGCCGACAAACTCTCCAAGTCGCAGCAGGGCAAGCAGGCCGCATCGATCCGCAAGCAGATCGGCGTCCCCGCCGATCGCCTCATCGTCACGAGCAGCGAATCCGGTCTGGGCATCGACCGCCTCAAGCAGGCCATCGTCGATTTCTGCCTGGATGACGAGGGCGAGAACGAGGCCGCCGTCGACTAGTTGACGCCCCTGAAGCCCTTGCCCACGATCTCGGAGCTGTCCACGATCGTGATGAAGCACCCCGGATCGACCTCGCGCGCGTATCGACGCAGCTTCACGGCCTCGCGGCGGCTCAAGACGCACATGATCACCGTCACAAGCTGACCCGAGAACGCACCGTATCCACGGCTGATAGTGGCCGTGCGGTTTAGCTCCTTGACGATGTAGGT
>URAQ01000031.1 GCA_900545875.1 uncultured Collinsella sp. | reverse complement strand
CAGGAAGACCTTGGGGTCACGCACGATGGCGCGGCCGATAGCGACACGCTGGCGCTGGCCGCCGGAGAGCGCCTTGGGCTTACGGTCGAGGTACTCGGTAATGCCCAGAATCTCGGCAGCAGAGCGAACCTTGCGGTCGATCTCGTCCTTGGGAACCTTCTTGAGCTCGAGCGTAAATGCCATGTTCTCGTACACCGTCATATTGGGGTACAGAGCGTAGCTCTGGAACACCATGGCGATGTCGCGGTCCTTGGGCGCCACGTCGTTGACACGCTTGCCGTCGATGAGCACATCGCCCGAGGTAATGTCCTCCAGGCCGGCGACCATGCGCATCGTCGTGGACTTACCGCAGCCAGAGGGGCCAACGAGGACGACGAACTCCTGGTCGTGAACGGTGAGGTTGAAGTCCTCTACAGCGAGCACACCGTCCTCGGTAACCTTGAGGTTGTGCTTCTTCTCCTCGGTCTTCTTCTTTTTGCCAAAGAAGCCTTTCTTTTTTGACTCGTTGTTGGGATACACCTTCTGAACATGTTTGAGAACGATCTCGGCCATGTCTCTACCTTTCGATACGCGGCGCCGCGCTGAGGGGCGCCGCAGAAACTTGCAAAACAGTTACGGCATCAGCCCTTGACGGCACCTGCCACCACGCCGTCGATGATGTACTTCTGACAGAGGATGTACATGATAACGATGGGGATAACGACCATCATGATGCAGGCCATCATGGGACCGAGCTCGACGTGGCCGTAGCCGCCGCGGAAGTACTGGATCAAGATAGGAATGGTCTTGTACTTGGTGGAGTCGAGCGTAAGGTAGGGCAGCAGATAGTCGTTCCAGACCCACATGGTCTCGAGGATGCCGACCGAAAGATAGGTGGGCTTCATGATGGGAAGGACGATCTTAAAGAACACCTGGACCGGGTTGCAGCCATCAATCATGGCCGCCTCTTCGATCTCGAGCGGGATGTTCTTTACAAAACCGGCGAACATAAAGACCGCCAGGCCCGCGCCAAAGCCCAGATAGATAAAGCAGATGTTGAACGGCGTGTTAAAGCCGATGCGGTCCGCCAAATTGGACAGCGTGAACATGAGCATCTGGAACGGCACGACCATCGAGAACACGAACAGGTAATAGAAGAAGTTCGAGATCTTGTTGTTGACACGAACCACGTACCAAGCGCACATGGAGCAGCACACCAAGATCAGCACGACCGACGTGACCGTGATGATGAGCGAGTACATAAATGCCGAGGCAAAGCCCTGCTCGTTAAGGGCGTGCATGTAGTTTGCGAGGCCGTTGAACGTCTCGGGCGTGAGCAGATCGAATGCCGTGGTGGTGCTGATTGCGGTCGCTTTCTTAAAAGAATTAAGCGCAATCATGAACACGGGGTAGATCCACGCGAGCGACAGGATCGTAAAGAAAATCGAGAGCGCGCGGTTGATAACCTTATCGCGTTTCATTACTGCTGCACCTCCTTGGACCTCGTGGCCTTAAGCTGGATCATGGAGATGGCCACGACCAGGATGCAGAAGATAACCGCCTTGGCCTGACCAATGCCCTGCCATGCGATACCGGCACGCGAATAGAACGTGTTGTAGATGTTCAGGGCGAGCATCTCGGTGGAGTGCGCGGGGGCGCCGCCGGTAAGGGCGAGGTTCTGGTCGAACAGCTTAAAGCCGTTGGTGATGGACAGGAACAGGCAGATGGTGATGGTCGGCATCAGGTTAGGGATCTTAACCTTCCAAAACGTCTGCCATGCCGTAGCGCCGTCGACCTTGGCGGCCTCGATGTAGTCGGACGGAATGGACTGCAGACCAGCGATGTAGATGATCATCATGTAGCCGACCTGCTGCCACAGGGTCAGGATGATAAGGCCCCAGAAGCCAGCAGCAGAGTTAAGAGCGATGAGCTGGGCGCCCACGTTGGAGAGCAGGCAGTTGATCAGAATCTGCCAGATGTAGCCCAGCACGATGCCGCCGATCAGGTTAGGCATAAAGAAGATCGTACGGAAGATGTTGGTGCCCTTGAGCGCTTTGCGGGTGAGCGCCTGCGCGATGGCGAGGGCGATCACGTTGATGAGCACCGTCGACAGGAAGGCAAACGCCACGGTAAAGAAGAACGACGTGGCAAACTGCGGATCGGACAGTGCGCGCACGTAGTTCTCGATACCGACAAAGTGCGTGTTGTTGATGGTAATAAACTGGCAGAACGAGAGATAGAAACCCTGGATAAAGGGGATCACGAACCCGATCATAAACGCCAGACACGTGGGCAGCATAAAGAGCGGCCACCAGCGCTTGAGTGCTTTGCCCATAAAAGGGTCCTTTCAATATGCAGGGGGCGGGCAAACCAACGTCTGCCCGCCCCCTGTCGCTAATCAGATAGCTTGGGCAGCAACTGCTTACTCGGAAGCAGCCTTCTCGGTCTTCCAGCCATCGACGAAGGCGTTCTTGACGCCGTCCCACTTGCTGTTGTCGGCAGCATAGGCAATCAGAGCCTGCTTGAGGTTCTTCTTCCACTCCTCAGAGGGGATGTAGACGAAGTCCCAAGCGACGGTCTTCTTGCCGTCCTTGGCCATGGCAACGGCCTGCTGCGAGAAGACGTTGGTGGTCTCCTTAGCGCTCTTGAACGGGGCAGTCAGACCCATCTTGTCAGCGATGATGCTGGTGGCGGTGTCAGAAGTAACGCACCAATACATGAAGTCCTCGGTTGCCTTCTGGGCATCCTCGGAAGCCTGGGAGCTGACGCACCAGTAGTTCTCGCCGCCGGAGCACAGGCCCTGGTTCTCCTCGCCGTCGACACCAATGTAGATGGGCATCATGCCAATCTGATCGTCGGTCATGCCGGCCTTGGTGAGGTCAGCGTAGGCCCAAGAACCGTTCTGATAGAAGACGGCCTTGCCGGTTGCGAACTCGTTGGTGGCGTCGTCGCCGGTCTTGGAGGCAAGCTGCGAAGGATCGCAGGTGGAGTCGGTGATGTACAGGTCGAAAATCTGCTTGAAGTTGTCGAGATACTCGCCCTTGATCTCGTCGTCCTCCTGGTTGTGCTCCTTCTCGAACTCGTAGTAGAGCGGGAGGTTGGCAAGGTGGGTGGTGTAGCGCCAGCTGGAGGAGTCATCCATGCCGGCGGAAGTGAAGGCACCCTCAACACCAAGCTCGTCCTTGCGGGCCTGGATGTCGTCGGCACAAGCCTTCAGCTTGTCGAAGGAGTTGATGTCCTCGGCCTTGTAGCCAGCCTTCTCGAGCAGCTGCTTGTTGTAGATAATGCCGTAGCTCTCCTGGACCCAGTCGATACCCAGATCCTTGCCGTCGGACTGCAGAGCCAGGGAGTCGTCAATGAGCTCACCGCGGAGCTTGGTATCGGACAGGTCGGCGCAGTAATCCTTCCAGTTCTTAAGACCGGTGGGGCCGTTGACCTGGAACAGGGTCGGAGCGGAGCTCTTGGACATCTCGGACTTGAGCTTCTCCTCGTAGGTGTTGGAGGCGGCGGTCACGATCTTGACCTCGACGCCCTTCTCCTTCTTATAGGCCTTGGCGATCTCCTTCCACTCCTTGTCGACCTCGGGCTTGAATTGGAGGAAGTAGACCTCGGCAGCGTCACCAGAAGCAGAGGAGCCGGAGCCAGCAGAACCGCCGCAGCCCACGAGACCCAGACCAAGAACCGCAGCCGCGGAACCAGCAAAGCCCAGGAACTGCCTTCTGCTCATTTCGTTCTTCATTACAATCCACCCTTTCACACCGTGGCGGCACCCTTTGCCGCCGCCTTCGGAGATTGGCTCGGGGACTTTGCCCCTTTTGCTGATTTGTACGATACGCTATTTGGCTAGTTGTTTGAACAAGTATTACTAGAGCGGTAGAAAAACTTCGGTGAACGGTAATTTCAACTTGATACTTGACAAGTTTTGTATAAACAATTATTTGTTATCGAATGCAGAGAAAACGCCCGGTCAAGCCGATGCATCGTCGGTTTGACCGGGCGTTTTCTCTTTGAGGGCATGAGTCTCGTCAGGCTGCGAGCTAGCCGGCTATCGCTTGGAGTTGACGCGGTAGTGGAAGATCTCAGGATGCGTACGGGCGTGCGTAACCTCGAACAAAATGCCATCCGAGGTGTATGACTGGCTCTCCATGACGGCGACACAGTTGTATTTGCCAAGGTCCAAGTAGCTGCAGTCCTCATCGTTGGCAAGCTCGACGCTCACCGTACGGCGACTCGCCATCACTTTGACGCCGCGTTTGTGCTCCAGATAGTCGTAAATTGACTTTGCAGCGATCTCGGGCGTCAGGCCTTTGGCGATCGACTCCAGAAAATAGCCGTGGTCCACCTGGCGAGCGCTACCGTTAAGGCTACGGACGCGCACCACGCGAATCAACTCCTCGCCCACCTTAAAGCCCAGGTGACGAGAGAGTTGCTCGGTGCAGACCAGATGTTCAAAAGACTTAACGTCCGTCGATGCAACGGCATTGTTGCGCTTTGCAAACTCGCCAAACGACTCAACCTCTTCGAGTGCGCCCAACATGTCGGTTTCGCCCTTAAGCCAAATAACGCGCACGCCCTTGCCGTGTATGGGCTGCACAAACATCCCGTCGGCCAGCATACTCAAGGCGCGACGGACGGTATTGCGAGTGCATCCGAACTCCGCGGTCAGCTCGGCTTCGGT
This sequence comes from uncultured Collinsella sp., assembly GCA_900545875.1. Taxonomy (GTDB): domain Bacteria; phylum Actinomycetota; class Coriobacteriia; order Coriobacteriales; family Coriobacteriaceae; genus Collinsella. The sequence continues at coordinate 6,796 of URAQ01000031.1, read as the reverse complement.
TGGCAGCATCTCTTGAAACGCATAGGTCCCATTAATGATGCGCGAGCGTATTTCTCGGTAGATTCCTTCGTATATCGCTTTTGGCATTGTTTCACCTCTACATTATTCATTTCCGGCTAGGCACGATAGCATTTCTTAAAGTTGTTTAAACCGAATATCGGTAAAGCGACAGGATTTAACCGTTGACGGTTTCTGTCATGCCCAAATCGGTTTCGCTCAAAACTGCCGGTACGACAATCGTCCGGTCCTCTACAATGAATCCATTGTTTAAACGTTTCCCCACGCGCAACGCGCCTCGATATTCGGAAGGCAGAACATGCTGCAAAAAATCCAACGCTTTGGCGGGGCAATGTTCGCGCCCGCCATGCTGTTTTCTATATCAGGCCTCATGGTCGGCGTCTCCGCTCTCGCAACGACTGCGGACATCGTCGGCGATCTCGCCGTATACGGAACCCCTTGGTACGCTTTTTGGACCATCATCCAGCGCGGCTCGTGGACGGTCTTTAAACGCCTCCCGCTCCTTTTTGCCGTAGCGCTGCCCATCGGCCTTGCCCAAAAACAACCGGCTCGTTGCTGCCTCGAGGCTCTCGTCGCCTATTTTGCCTATTGCTTCTTTTTGAGCGAAATCATTAAGCTGAGCGGAGACAATCTTGGACTTAAGTACCCGTCGTCTTTGACCTCCGCTAGCGGCATCACCATCATCGACGGCATCAAGACGCTCGACACCGGCATTATCGGCCCGCTGGCGGTGTCGGCAACCGTCGTCGCCATCCATGACCGCTTCTACGATGCCAAGGTTCCCGATTGGCTCGGTACCTTCTCGGGCTCCTCGCTGGTCTACCTCATCAGCTTTTTTGCCGTGTTCGCCCTTGCCGCCATCTCGGCCGCCATCGTGCCCTTCGTATACGCTGCGACCGAAACGCTGCGCTATGCACTTACGAGCGTCGGCCCCTTTGGCGTGGGCATCTTTGTGCTTTTGGAGCGAGCGCTCGAGCCCATGGGGCTGCACCACCTGCTCTACATGCCGATCTACTACGACAACCTGGTCATTAATGACGGCATCTACGCCACGTGGAGCAGCTTGCTCCCCATCCTCTCCCATAGCACGCGCCCCCTTAATGAACTTGCGCCGTGGGCCGGTTTTACCGCCACCGGCTGGGTCAAGCTCTTTGGCCTTCCCGCCATCGCAGCCGCGTTCTACTCCACCGCAAAACCAGAGCGCCGCGCCGGCCTCAGGGTCATCCTTGTTCCCGCCATCATCGCCTCGGTGGTTTGCGGCGTTACCGAGCCACTCGAGTTTCTCTTTATGTTCACCCACCCCGGGCTCTTTTTTCTCTACGCCGTCTTATCGTCTTGCCTTGCCACAACCATGAATCTCTTTGGCATCGTCGGCATCTTCTCGGGCGGCCTCATGGAGATGGCAGCCTTCAACTTTATTCCGCTCATGCGCACGCATGCCGGTGCCTATCTTTTGGCACTCGGTATCGGCCTTGCCTTTAGCCTCATCTTTTTTGTTAGTTTTCGAGCACTCATCTTGGTCTATGACCTTAAGACGCCGGGCCGCGAGGATCATGTCGCCAATCGCGCAGCAATCGATTGTTTAACGGGAAGCGACTTAGCCAAAGAGCAATCCCCTAATGACGAGGTCGATAGTCGATCCGATCAAGATCACGTTCTCGCTGAGCGGGCAATTCAGCTTTTAGGTGGCGTTGGCAATATTGTGGGCGCAACCAACTGCGCCACGCGCCTGCGCGTCGAGGTCGCAGACCCTTCCATCGTTGCAGATAACGCGGCGTTTGTCGCGGCGGGCGCCAAGGGCCTCATCATTACGGGCAAGACCGCCCAGGTGATCATCGGCATCTCCGTTCCCCGCGTTAAAGAGCATTTTGACCAGATCATGGGCCTCGAGCCGGAATTTGTGCCCGCCACCTCGGCCTCCCCTGCCGCCAGCGCAGCCCATAAGCGCGGCGATATTTGCTTCTTCGATATCGACGGAACGCTCGCCTGGCAAGACCCCAGGCTCGCCCAAGACCTTCCCGAAGACGAGCGGGACCTCTCCCCCTATCCCAACGAGGCGGTTTCGCAGGCAATCCGCGAGTTTGTCGCCAACGGCAACATGGCCTTTATCTGCACGGGACGCACCCTGAGCTGCATCCACCCCAAACTTCTTGAGCTGCCTTGGACCGGCATCGTCTGTCTTGCGGGCGGTTACGCCGAGATCAACGGACACGCAATTCGCGATCTGTCGATGACGCCCAGTATGCTGCAGCGTCTTGCCCCCTACCTTGAGCAATCGGGCGAGGTCATCCGCTTTGAGGGCCTCAACGGCGTCGTGCGCATGAGTGCCGATGCGCCCGATGCTCCCGGATACGCGCGCACCCTGGGCGACGCAGTCACGCAGCTGCACCATTACAGTGTCTACAAGATCTTGATGTCTACATCACTCGCCAACCACATCGCTCAAGATAAGGCACTTGAGCCGCTGCTGTGCTTTAACGAGCTCGAACTCGAGGTAACCGAAATCTCGCCCCGCGAATGCACGAAGCGCGGGGGCATCCAGTCTGTACTCGACGCCCTCGATCCCCACCACGGAACCGTATACGGCATCGGCGACGCCAGCAATGACGTCTCGCTGATGAACGCCGTCGATGTCGGTATCGCCATGGGCAATGCGCCGGACTATCTAAAGGATAAGGCCGATTACGTGACCGACACCGTCGATCACGACGGTGTCGTTGCGGCGCTCGAGCATTTTGGGCTGATTTAGGCGCGCTCCATCAAACGCACGCCCGTGGTCCCAAATCGCCAAAACTGCCGCGCCAAACGCCCTAATGTGGCAATATGTTGTCTGCATATTGCATCAACGCAACCTCAGAAAGAATGCGAGAACCCGTGTCCAGTCCGTTTACCAGCTTTTTAGCCCAGCACTTTGACCAGATTAACGACTATCTGGCCACGTTCTTTGACGGACAGGCGACCTCTGCCGATATCGAGCGCTACCTGTATGCGCCGCTCTCGGCTTTTACGGCCAACGCCGGCAAGCGCCACCGCCCGCTTATCTGTATGCTCGCCGCAACCGCAGTGGGCGGTAGCTTTGAGAGCGCCCGCAGCGCCGCGGCAGCCATCGAGCATTTCCAGTCGGGCGCGCTGATCCACGACGACATCGCCGACAACGGACAGCTTCGTCGAGGCAAGCCCTGCATGCACCTTACCGAGGGCACGGGCCTTGCCATCAATTGCGGCGACCTGGCGCTCGCCATGGTCACCAAGACGGTTCTCGACGACCCCACGCTGGAGTCCGACGTGAAGCTGCGCGTGCTCCACGAGCTTACCGAGATGATCGTCCGCACCATCGAGGGTCAAGCGCTCGACCTGGGTTGGGTCCGTGACGGGCGCTTTGATATCTCGGTTGATGACTACCTGGACATGGCGACGCACAAGACCGCGTTTTACAGCGGAGCCACGCCGCTTGCCGCCGGAGCCATTATCGGCGGCGGCAGCGATGAGCAAATCGAAGCGCTGCGCGCCTTTGGCCTACACACAGGCCTCGCCTTTCAGATTCAGGACGACCTGCTCAACCTTGTCGGCACTAAGGAAGCCGCCAACAAGGACTTCCGCACCGACATCACCGAGGGCAAGCGCACGCTTGTCGCCGTACACGCCCTCTCTGATGAGCGCCACCACGACGAGGTCGAGGCGATTCTTTCCTCGGGCACCGATGATCCCGCGCAGCTCGCACGCGCTGTGGAGATCTTCCAGGAGACCGGCTCCATCGATTACGCCCACACTTACGCGCTCGACCTGACCGCTAAGGCCAAAGCGGCCATCGAGAACGTTGAGCTTGATCCGCACGCACGCGAGCTGTTCCTCTCCATGGCAGATTTCTTTGTGGAGCGCCTTAACTAACGGGGGTTATAAAACCTGTCAGCAGCGTATTTAGGCACAACTTGCTACACTGTTGAGTGCATGTTTATGCATCCCTTTGCGTTGTCTATCCGACAGACGCTCAAATAGTACGAATGGTACGCCGAAAGGGGTTCGTTCATGGAACCTATTACAACGGGCATGCAAGGAGCAGCCGTCGAGGACGTGCAGTCTCGTCTCCTGCAGCTCGGCTACACGATTGATGCCGCCGAAGTCACCGACAAGTACTTTGGAGCCACCACTGAGCAGGCCGTCAGCACCTTCAGGCTCGACAGCGGCCTTGCTGCCGGTCATGCCGTCGATATCCCCTGCTGGAGCGCCCTTGTAGACGCTTCGTATAAGCTGGGCGACCGCACTCTCTATCTGCGCATGCCCAATTTCCATGGCGCCGATGTGCAGGCCCTGCAGCGCGCTCTCAACGTTTTGGGCTTTGCCTGTGGCGAAGACGACGGCTACTTTGGTCCGCATACCGAGGCCGCCCTGCAGCAGTTCCAGGAAAATGTCGGCCTGTTTGCCGACGGCATGGCCTTCCAGGACACCTACGCCTACATCAACCGCCTGCACCATGTGTGGGAGGGCAAGCCCTCGGTCACCGAAGCCGAGTCCCGCATCGGTTTTGCTCGCGCCGCCAACGTGCTCGAGCGCTTCCAGATTGCCGTTATCGGCGAGGACCCCATCGCACGCAGTGTTGCGTCGCGCATGTGGAATATCGCCACGGCAACGACCGACAACAGCGGCATGATGCTCTGCGACTCCGAGGCCCCAACCGACGTTGACCTGGTGCTCGAGATTGCAAGCGACGAGCTGCCCGCCGACGCCGCACCGCGCGCCACGATTGCCCTCGCCGAGTGCCACAACCTGGCCCAGCGCATCCGCACTGCCAATGTCGCCGCGCAGCAGAAGCCGGCTCGCATTCGCATTGAGCTCACGGGCATGACGCGCTACAACGGCACCTTCACGGCCAGCGACGCGCAGACACTCGCCGTACGCCTGCTCGATGGCGTTTGCGATGCCCTCGCAGATTAGGTAAACTAAACGAGTTGCTTTTGGGCAACACCACACATTGGGACGTAGTTCAACGGTAGAACTCCGGTTTTTGGTGCCGGCTGTTGGGGGTTCGAATCCCTCCGTCCCAGCCATTAAAATTGAGCGCCCTGAGCCCATAACGGCCCTGGGCGCTTTCTTGTGGACAAGCGGAGGGATTCGAACCCGCAAGGGTGCGGAGCTGAGGAAACGCGAAGCGTTTTCCAGCGCAGCACGCAAGGAGCGAAGCGACGCAGCGGGGCGCGGCCGCCGAAAAGGCGGACGCGGAATCCCTCCGCCCCGTGTCAGCCGAGAGTGCCTCGCATCAAGAAATATCAGCCCCGTTCCGAAAAGCGAGCCGCATGCGACAACCAAGTAGCCACAGGCCCCGGGAGAGCGGGGGCACCGGCTTAGGTTTATCGCGAGTTCCGCACGAACAGGAGGCCACTAGCCCCGATGTTTTGGACGTGACAGCGAGAGGGGCCCTGGCATGGCAAGGTGACGTGAAACAAGGCGGCGCCGACCTTCTGGTCGCGCCGCCGAAGTTGAACGTCAGATTGCCGTGCCAGGGCCCCTCGCAGCGTCGAGAGGACCGCCGTTCGGTAGAACGGCGGAACTAATTGTTCAGCATGCGGTCGAAGCTTCCCGAGTCGCCATCCCGATAGTCGGCGGTCATCAGAATCTCCTGTGGAATGCGTCCGCCCTCGCGCAGCACGTTGCGGAACTGCACGCGCGTGACCATGGGCAGATCCTTGATCGTCGCCGCCAGGTTCTGCGGCACACCCTGGTTGGCAGCTGCGGGTTCGCACTCTCCGCCGGCCTTCACGCGACGCTTGTGCTCGGCAAGCATGGCGCGATACATACCGGCATGCAGGCGAATCTCTACCACATTGGCGTTACGGGTCTGCTCGACAATGCGCGCACCCTCTCGGTCGATGTCGCCCACGTAGTAGACATAGTTAAAGCGATAGCCGATCTCGGCCAGATAATCATCCAGTGCGTGCGAAACGCTCGCCTTGCAGCCACCGCCAAAGATCACGCCGCCCACCTTGGTGCCAAAGAGCTTGGCGTGCTTGCGGCCGCGCAGGAGCTTGACGATTTCGTCATAGGTGTCTAGGTTCTCGACCATAATGAACGGCTTGTCGGCGCCCAGCGTAAAGAAACCCGTAAAGTGCACGGGGCGGTTGGGGGCGACCTTAATCGCCTGCATGCTGATACCTTTTTCGGTCATACGCCGAATCAGGCGCTCGCCGTGCTTGCCGTCAAAGGCCTTCTCATCGTTAAAAATCTGGTAGGCGCGCTGGCGACGCGAAGCGACCGGCGTGTCGGCACCGCGATTCTGCTCAATCCAAGCCTGGATGATCGCAATTTCCTCGGCAATCTTGCGGTTGGACATCTCGTTGTGCTGAGTGCGCTGCGGAACCTTTTTGCCGTCCTTGCCCTCGACCTTAACAATTTGAGTCTGCTGCTCCTTAATCTTGGAGAGCGCCATTGGCGTAGGAACGACCTTGAGCAGCTGCCTGCCCAGGACACGTGCCAGAGCAAACGCCGAAACCTCGCCATGAGCGGGCGGCTCAGGCTGCTGGGCGGCCGCAACGTTTGCAGTCGGTTTGGGCTGAGCCTGGGATTTGCGCTTGGAATCTGCCTGAGCTTTGCGCTCTTGCTTTGGCGCGGACGAGCTCTTTTGCGAACGTTCGGGCTTGTCCCCCTTCGCCGGCTGGCGCTTGGGCTGCTCCGCCGGGGCCTCAGCCTTCGCATCCTTGCTTTGCGTCGCTGCCTTCTCGGCCGCAGCCTCGGCATTTGAGCCACGACCGCCGCGGTGACGACGGCGGCGGGGCTTGCTCGAGGC